>NZ_JBDPNJ010000002.1:0-271046 GCF_039770665.1 Paracoccus sp. SSK6
GCTGTTTGCCAAGATACGGAGTTCGCCGAGATCATTTCTCGGCAAGAGCGCAATACGGCACCGACAGGTCATCTCAACTGCCAAACTGAGTCAGAAACAACCACCACGACACTGCAACAATCAACAGGATGATAGGCCGCAACCAAGGGCGCCGTTCGGCTTTTCGTTCCAAGTAATCGAGAAAGATGCTCAGCATCGTCTGCATTCGCCTGACGTTCTTTTGCGGTCTTTGAAAATGCAACGGCACAGAAAGTAACACAAGCAGCGGCGAGGATAGGACGCGATTCACCAAGGACTGTTGTCTGGTGCAGACAAATCTAGAGAACTTGGTTTTTGTCAGTTGTGCTTTCACTTTGGCAGGCAAGCTCCACAACCGTCGACCGACGGCTTTGGGCTCTTCGCTTTGATTGCAAGACCTCGCAGAACAGCCATTCAACCCGCCAGACCATGACGGGTTCGCTTCCCAGCCCTACGCCCCGATCACCTGATCCGCCACCTGTTCGGACCGCAGCATGTCCTCCAGCGTCAGCGATTCGATCAGGATCAGGTAGGACCAGAAGATCTCGGCGAAGACCTTTCGGATGCGGCAACTGGCCTCGTCCCGGCAGTCCTCGCAGCGCTGATAGGCACGGCGCGACAGGCAGGGCAGGGGGGCGATGGGGCCGTCGATCAGGCGCAGAAGTTCGGAAATGGAAATGTCGCTGGGCCGCTTGATCAGCAGATAGCCGCCCGACCGGCCGCGGATCGAACTGACCATGCCCGCGTTGCGCAATTCCAGCAGGATCTGTTCCAGGAACCGCTTTGGGGTGTCGGACCGGCGGGCGATCCTTTCGATGGTCAGCGCCTCGGGGGCGGGTTGGGCGGCCTCGTCCCCCAGAACCAGCATCGCCTTCAGCGCGTATTTCATCTTTTGCGTGATCATGGCCCACCCTAAGGCGATGAAATACCCGACTCAAGGTCGAGATTTAGGCAAAGCCCCCATCCGGCGGTATTTTTCCCCACCTGGGCACCCCCGGCAGGCATTCCTTCCAAAATATACGACAAAATCGCTGGACATTTGTCTTCTTTGTGGCACCTTGATGGCCAGAACGCCGCCAAGGAAGCACGGATGAACAGCCTGGACCTGATCGACCGCAAGATCGTCGCCGCCCTGATGGAGGATGCGACCCAGCCCATCGCGCAGATCGCCGACCGCGTGGGCCTGTCGCAGACCCCCTGCTGGAAGCGCATCCAGAAGCTGGAATCGACGGGCGTGCTGACCGGCCGCGTGGCCCTGGCCGATCCGGCGCAGCTTGGCCTGGGCCTGACCGTCTTTGTGGGGATCGAGGCGGCCGATCACGGCGCAGCCTGGCGCGACGCCTTCCTGGCGGCGGTGGGGCGGTTCCCCGAGATCATGGAAGCCTATCGCATGGCGGGGGAGATGGACTATCTGCTGCGCGTGGCCGTGCCCGACATGGCGGCCTATGACGGCTTCTACCGCCGCCTGACCGATGCGGTGCCGATCAAGAACCTGACCTCGCATTTTGCGATGGAACGGCTGCGCTATACCACCGCCTATCCGGTCAATACCCGCGACCGCTGAGGATCCTTCTTCTCTTTGGGGCGGGATCTTTGGGAACCAAATCACGACCAACTATGTAGTCTTATAGGGAGTGAGCGGAAAGGAATCGCACGATGTCCAAGACCCTGATCGTTCCCGGCCTTGACGGATCGCCCGCGCCCCATTGGCAGGACTGGTGGGCCCGCACCGACCCCGATGCGCTGGTCGTCGATCTGCCCGATCCCCGCCGCCCCGTGCGCGAGGCTTGGGAGGCCGCCCTGGCCGCGATGATCCTGCGCCACCCGGACAGCATCCTGGTCGGCCATTCGCTGGGATCGGTGCTGATCGCGCAGATGCTGGCCCGCTGGTCGGGATTGCGGGTGCGCGGCGCCATGCTGGTCGCCCCGGTCGATCCGCTGGCGGATTCCGCAGGATGCGAACGCATCCGCCGGTTCGGTCCCCTGCCCGAAGTGGCCGTGGATGTCCCGACGGTGGTGGTGGCCAGCCGCAGCGATCCCTGGATCGGCTTTGGCCGCAGCCAGGCCCTGGCCGATGCGCTTGGTGCCGACCTGATCGACCTGGGCCATGCGGGCCATGTCAATGTCGCGTCCGGCTTCGGCCCCTGGCCGGGCGGCAGGGTGATCCGCGACCGGCTGCTGGATCGCACGCAGCCCCGTCCCGGCCTGCGCCGCCGCCCTGGCCGGACGGTGCGAGGTTTTTCGCCTTTGCCGGCGGGCGGTGCGTGATGCCCTGCCGCAGCTTCGGCCGCCATGCCGACCCGCTTCCCGCCAGTCCCACGCCTATCGTCGATTTCGGAGTGCCCTACATGTTCGACATCCAGACCGAACTGCACCTGCGCCGCGCCGGACGCGAGGCCGCAGGCCATGACACCAGCCGCGCCGCCCGTGCGATCCTGATCGCGGCGAACCTGTCGGCCTTGTCCCTGCTGGCCGCCGCGCTGTTCTGACCCGTCGGGAGGTGCCATGAACCTGCATCCCATGCCGACGGCTCCGCTTGCCCCGATGCCGGAAGGCGCCGGTCCCCACATCGTGGTGATCGGCGGCGGCGCCAGCGGCGTGCTGATGGCGGCGCATCTGCTGCGCGACGACCAGGGCCAGGCGCGCGTCACGATCATCGAGGGGCGGCACATGCTGGGCTGCGGCATCGCCTATTCCACCGACGATCCCGACCACCTGCTGAACACCCGCGCCAGCGGCATGAGCGCCTTTCCCGACCAGCCGGACCATTTCCGTGACTGGCTGGCCGGACAGGGCATCCCCGCCGACCCGCGCCTCGGCGACGGCTTTGTCAGCCGCTCCACCTATGGCGCCTACATGGCCAGCCTGGTCGAGCCCTGGTCGCGGGGCGAGGGCGCGCGCCGGTTGCGCTGCCTGCGCGAGACCTGCGTGGGTCTGACCCAGGACATGGGTGGCGTCACGGCGCATCTGTCGGGCGGGGGCAGCATCCGGGCGGACAGGGCGGTCCTGGCCACGGGCCATGCGCTGCCCGAACCCGACCCCGAGGGCTTGGTGCAGGGATCCTGGGAAGGGGGCGAGCCGCCCGGCCGCGACGACCGGGTGGTGATCGTGGGGTCCGGCCTGTCGATGGTGGACCAGGTTCTCAGCCTGCTGCGCCGGGGCCACCGGGGAGAGATCCTGGTCGTCTCGCGCCGGGCGCAACTGCCGCGCGTCCATGCCGCGACGCAGCCGCTGTCCGTGGCGGTCGGGGACATTCCGCTGGGCGCGCCGGTCAGCCGGCTGATGGCCTGGCTGCGCGCCCTGGCCCGGCAGGCCGAGGCCAGGGGCGGAAGCTGGCGCGACGCGATGGACGGGATCCGCCCGCATATCCGCGCGATCTGGCAGGCGCTGCCCCCGTCCGAGCGCGCCCGCTTCCTGCGCCACGCGGCCTCATGGTGGGAGGTTCACCGCCACCGCCTGCCGCCCGAAAGCGCAGCCCCGATCCATGCCGCGATCAGGACCGGGCGGATGCGCCTTCTGGCCGCCGCCTTCCAGGGGGCAGAACGGAATGCGGAAGGTCAGTTGCAGGCCGTGATCCGATGTCGCGGCAGCCGGGTGGAACAGCGCGTCGGATGCGCGCGCATCATCGACTGCCGGGGCATCCGCCGCGATCCCGCACGCAACGCGACGCCGGTGGTCGCAAGCCTTCTGAAGCAGGGCGCGGCCCGCATCGACCCCTTGCGCCTTGGTCTGGATGTCGGCGCCGATGCCGCCGTCATCGACGCGCAGGGCCAGCCCTCGGACCGGATCTTCGCCATCGGTCCCGCGTCCCGTGCGGCCTTCTGGGAAATCACCGCCATTCCCGATATCCGCGACCAGACGGCAGGGCTGGCCCGGCGCCTGATCGCGGCATCCGCCCGCGCCTAGCGCGCATCGGCATTCGGCAGATGCAAGGGTGAGGAGCGCCCGGAAAAAGGTCCAGTGGACCTTTTTCAGCGACGAATGGGCGAAGCCCCGGCAAGGCGGGCACTGGCCAGGCTTTTGAAGCCCGGCGGTTTTCGTGGCACCCCCATATCGCGTGGCGAAGGCGATGGCCTTCGCCAAACCCAAGGCGACGCGGGGATGAATGTCGGCCCGCGCCTAGACCTGCGCCAGCAGCCCGTGCAGCACCTGCAGCTTGGCGCGGGCCACGTCCACGATGCGGTCCGCGGGCATCGTGTCGTCATTGGCCCAGATGCGGAACGTGTCCCCCAAGGCATGGGCGATCGCCTCGGCCAGCAGTTCGGCGTCGCGGCGCGCGTCCTCTCCCAGCCGGGTGACGGCCAAGGCCGCGATCTGGTCGCGCAGACGCCTCAAGGAGCCGTAGAAGATCGGCAGCAGGTCCGGCGCCGTGTCCAGCAGCCGGTCGATCAGCTGCGACGTGCCGCGATCAAGCTCGCTTCCCGCCAGCAGTTGCCGCAGGGCCTGCAGCAGGTCGGCCAGCAGCGGCCCGGACGAGGCGCGGAACCACGCCACCGTTTCCTCGTCGAAGCAGGGCGCCTCGCCCACGATGGCGGCGTCCTTGTTCAGGTAATAGTTGAAGAAGGTCCGCTGGCTGATGCCCGCCTGCGCCGCGATCATCTCGGTCGTGACGGCGTCATAGCCGTGCCGCAGCGCCAGCGACAGGGCGGCGCGCTGGATCTCGCGCAAGGTTTGCAACCGCCTGCGATCACGAAGCGTTGATTTCAAGGCCATGAGGCAGTCTCCCCCGCATATTCACCGCAGGCAAATATTGCACACTATGCATTGATGTGCAACAAGGCACCCAACCGCCGCCGTGCTGGTGCCCTCCGTCAAAGGAATCATCCGATGCCCGCTATTCGACCCCTTGCCTGCGCCATGCTGGTGGCGACATGGTTCCTGTACCTACCTGTCCATTCTGGGCCTGCCCATGCGCAGGACGGCCAGATGCCGCCTCCCGCCGTGGGCGTGGTGACGGTCCAGCCCCGGCAGGTGCCGCGGATCGTGACCCTGCCGGGCCGGGCCGTGGCGCAGGCCGAGGCGGCGATCCGCCCCCGCGTCGGCGGGCTGGTGACGGAAATCCTGTACCAGCCCGGCACCGCGCTGGAACAGGGCGCGCCCATGTTCCGCATCGACCCGACCACCTACCAGGCGAACCTGTCCAGCGCCGAGGCCAATGTCGCCTCGGCCCGCGCGGCGCTGACGCAGGCCGAGACCTCGTTCAGCCGGACCAAGCGGCTGCTGGGATCGGGCACCACGCAGGCGCAGGTGGACGAATCGCGGGCGACCCTGGAACAGGCGCGGGCGGCCCTGCAGGGGGCCGAGGCGGCGCTGACCCTGGCGCAGGCGGAACTGGACTGGACCACCGTGACCAGCCCCATCGACGGCATGGCCAGCGTGGCGGCGGTGTCCGTGGGCGATCTGGTCACCGCGAACCAGGCCGACGCCCTGGCGACCGTCACCCGGCTGGATCCGATCGAGGTGGACATGTACGAACCCTCGGCCCGGATGCTGTCGCTGCGCGAGGACATCAGCAAGGGCCGGCTGCAACTGACCAAAAAGATCCAGGCGACCCTGACGCTGGAAACCGGCGAAACCTATGCCGCGACGGGGGAGCTGGTGGCGCCGGGCTTCACCGTCTCGACCTCGACCGGGGCGGTGGACACGCGGTTCCGCTTCGACAATCCGCGCCGGTTGCTGTTGCCCGGCATGTTCCTGCGCGGCCAGATCAACCTGGGCACGACCGAGGCCTTCCTGGTCACGCAGAACGCCGCTACCCGCGACAAGACGGGCCAGTTGTCCGCCTGGGTCGTGCGCGGCGGCAAGGCCGTGCGGGTGGCCCTGACCGACAACGGCACCTGGCAGCACCACTGGATCGTGACCGAGGGGCTGGAGCCGGGCGACCTGCTGGCGGTGGACAACCTGTCCGCCCTGACCGAAGGCGCGGCCGTGACGGCCGTGCCCGTCACGATGGACGAGAACGGCGTGGTCCAGGAACAACCCGCAGCCGAGACCCCCGAAGCCCCGGCCCCGACTGTACCGGCCCAGGCCGCACCGGCGGCGGAGTGATCCCATGGCGCGCTTCTTCATCCACCGCCCCGTCTTCGCCTGGGTTCTGGCCTTCGTGACCATGCTGGTCGGCGCCCTTGGCCTGCAAAGCCTGGCGATCGAGCAATATCCCCAGATCGCCCCCACCACCGTGCGCATCAGCGCGACCTATACCGGCGCATCCGCCGAGATCGTGGAAAACTCGGTCACAACCGTGATCGAGGACGCGATGACCGGGATCGACGGGCTGATCTACATGACCTCGAACTCGACGCCGGGGTCTGCATCCGTGTCGCTGACCTTCGACGACACGGTCGATGCCGACATCGCGCAGGTGCAGGTGCAGAACAAGCTGCAGCTTGTCACCAGCCAGCTGCCCGACATCGTGCAGCAGCAGGGGGTGAACGTCTCGCGCTCGACCTCCTCGATCCTGCTGGTGGGGGCGCTGACCAGCACCGATGGCAGCCATTCCACGGTGGAACTGGGCGATCTGGTGTCCCAGATGATCGAGGATCCGGTCAAGCGGACGCCGGGCGTGGGGTCCATCAACACCTTCGGGTCGGGCTATGCCATGCGCATCTGGCTGGATCCCATGAAGATGGCGCAATACCAGGTCACGCCCGCCGACGTGACCGGCGCCGTGTCCGAGCAGAATACCAACGTCACCGTGGGCGACCTGGGCGCCGAACCCTATGCCGAGGGCCAGCGCCTGACCCTGACCCTGTCGGCGCAATCGCAGTTTTCCTCGGTCGAGGAGTTCGAGCGGATCCTGCTTCGCGTGGACCCGGACGGATCGACCGTGTTCCTGGGCGACGTGGCGCGGATCGAGATCGGCCAGGAAAGCTATGGCGGGGCCGCGCGCTACAACGGCAACCCGGCGGCGGGCTTCGGCGTAAACCTGGCGACCGGCGCCAATGCCGTGGACACAGCCCATGCCGTGCGCGAAGTCATCGACGGCATCGCCCCCTCGCTGCCCGCGGGCGTCAGCGTCGTCTATCCCTATGACACCGCGCCCTTCGTGGAAAAGTCGATCCACCAGGTCTACAAGACCCTGGCCGAGGCCGTGGTGCTGGTCTTCCTGGTGATCCTGGCCTTCCTGCAAAGCTGGCGCGCGACGATCATTCCGGTGATCGCGATTCCCGTCGTGCTGCTGGGCACCTTCGGCGTGCTGGCGGCGGCGGGCTTTTCCATCAACACGCTCACCATGTTCGCCCTGGTCCTGGCCATCGGCCTGCTGGTCGATGACGCCATCGTCGTGGTCGAAAACGTCGAACGGGTGATGGAGGAGGAAGGCCTCGGCCCCGTCGAGGCGACCGAGAAAAGCATGGGCGAGATCACCTCGGCCCTGGTCGGCATCGTCATGGTGCTGTCGGCGGTGTTCCTGCCCATGGCCTTCATGTCGGGCGCGACGGGGGTGATCTATCGCCAGTTTTCCCTGACGATCATCACCGCCATGGTTCTGTCGCTGGGCGTCGCCGTGATCCTGACGCCCGCCATGTGCGCAAGCCTTCTGCGCCCGCGCAAGCATGGCGGCGGCATCGCGCCCGCCCGTTGGTTCAACCGCAACCTGGACCGCGCGACCAACGGCTATGGCGCGGTCGTGGCCCGGCTGGTGCGCCGTCCGTTCCGCATGCTGGTCGTCCTGGCCGCCATCGGCGTCAGTGCCGCCGCGCTGTACGGCAAGCTGCCGGGATCCTTCCTGCCGGATGAAGACCAGAGCGTGATGATGGTGATGATCAAGACGCCCGACGGATCGACCTCTGCCCAGACCCGCGCCCTGGTCGAAAAGGTCGAGGATTACCTGCGCGTTCAGGAAGCCGAGACGGTGGAATCGACCTTCTCGGTCCTGGGCTTCAGCTTCGGCGGATCGGGCCAGAACAACGCCATGCTGTTCGCAAAACTTCGTGACTACGAGGAACGGCCCGGCCTGGACGTGGCGTCGCTGGTGACGCGGGCCAACGGCTATTTCTTCATGAACAATCGCGCGGGGCAGGCCTATTTCCTGCAGCCGCCCTCGATCCCCGGCATGGGCGCGTCCTCGGGCTTCTCGATGTATCTGGTCGATCAGTCCGGTCGGGGGCAAGAGGCGCTGACGGCCGCGGCCGACCAGTTGGTCGCCACGGCGCAGGCGGATGGCCGCGTCACCAACCTGCGCGGGAACGAGGCGCCCTTCGAGACATCGCTGCGGCTGGACATCGACCAGCAGAAGGCCGCGGCCTTCGGGTTGTCGATTTCCGAGGTGAACGCGATGCTGTCGGTGATCTTCTCGGGCCGCGAGGTGAACGACTTTGCCCTGGGCACGGAACTGCGCCCGGTGATCGTCCAGGGCGAGGCCTATGCCCGGTCCCAGCCGGAAGACATCGACCGCTGGTTCGCCCGCAACCGCGACGGCGACATGGTGAATTTCGGCGCCTTCTCTACCCAGGTCTGGGACCAGGAACCGCAGGCGCTGGCCCGTTATGGCGGCACCCGCGCGCTGGAACTGTCGGGGGCTGCGGCGCAGGGCCTGTCGTCCGGCGCGGCGATGACCGCGATGGAGGAGATGGTGGCCGACCTGCCGGGCGGCTATGGCACCGCCTGGACGGGCCTGTCCTATCAGGAACGGCTGTCGGGGAACCAGGCGCCGCTGCTGTTCGCGTTGTCGGCTCTGGTCGTTTTCCTGGCGCTTGCCGCGCTGTATGAAAGCTGGACGGTGCCGCTGGCGGTGATGATGACCGTGCCCGTGGGCATCCTGGGGGCGCTGGCTGCGGCGCTGTTCTTCGACCAGTCGAACGATGTCTATTTCAAGGTGGGCCTGCTGACGACCATCGGCCTTGCCGCGCGAAACGCCATCCTGATCGTGGAATTCGCCCAGGCTTTGGTGGCCCAGGGGCGCCCGCTGCTGGAGGCCGCCATCGAGGCGTCGAAGATGCGCCTGCGCCCGATCCTGATGACGACCTTCGCCTTCATGCTGGGCGTGCTGCCGCTTGCCATTGCATCGGGCGCCGGGGCAGGCGCGCAGAACTCGATCGGGATCGGAGTTCTGGGCGGCATGGCCTCGTCCGCCGTGATCGGGATCTTCCTGGTGCCGGTCTTCTATGTGGCCGTGCTGAAGGCGGTCGAGCTTGTGACAAGAAGAAAGGGGAAACCCGCATGACGATTGGAATGCACCGCCGCGCGCTGCTGGGATCGGTCCTGGCGCTGGGGGCCTGCGCGGCGGTCGGCCCGGACCCGAATGCCCTGCCGACGCCCGCTGTCCCGGCGGGATTCGCCGAGGGCGATGGCGCCGCGACACCGGCGCAGGCGGCTTTCTGGTCGGGCTATAACGACGCGACGCTGAATCGGCTGATCGGGCAGGGCATGGGCCAAAGCTTCGACATCATGGCCGCCAACGAACGCATCCGCGCGGCGCAGGCGGATCTGGCGGGCAGGGGCGTTCTGGCAAGCCAAGTCGGCGGGACCGGCACGGCGGGGCGCGAACGGACGGGCAGCGACGGGATCGGCGTCAGCGTCGCGAACACCGCCACCCTGTCGGCCAGCCTGGTCTTCGACCTGTTCGGCGGCGCCCGGCGCGCCCGCGAAGGCGCCCGCGCCAGCCTGAAGGCCGCCGAGGCCAATGCCCAGACCGTGCGCCTGGCCTGGCTGGCCGAGGTGATCGCGGCCTATGCCGACGCGCGCTTTTACCAGCAGGCCCTGGCCCTGACCCGCAACACGATCCGCACCCGCGAGGGCACGCTTGATGTGACGCGCAACAGCCGCTCCGTCGGCATCGCCACCGAATACGACGTGGCCCAGACCGAGGCGCTGCTGCAGACCGCCCGCGCCGACCTGCCGAATTACGAGGCGCAGTTCAACGCCCAGGTTTACCGCCTGTCCACGCTGCTGAACCTTCAGACCGCACCCCTGATGGCGCAGATGCGGGGCCGGTCGGCGCAGTTGCGCACGCCCCCCGGACCCGGCACCGGCGTTCCCGCCGACCTGCTGCGATCCCGCCCCGACATCCGGGTGGCGCAACAGGATTACGCGGCGGCGCTTGCGGCGGTGGGCGTGGCCACGGCGGACCTGCTGCCCGCCATTTCCTTGACCGGGATGGTCACGGACCAGGGCGGCGCGAAGGCCTGGGGCTTCGGCCCCGGCCTGTCGCTGCCGGTGCTGAACCAGGGCGCGCTGCAGGCCACCCGGTCCCGCCGCCTGTCCGAGGCGCGACAAGCCGAGATCGCCTGGAAATCCGCCATCGCGGCGGCGGTCGAGGATGTGCAGACCGCGCAATCCAATCTGCGCCGATACCGTCAGAGGGCCGCGACGCTGGAGGGGGCGGCGGCGTCCTACGACCGCGCCTATGCCCTGGCCCGGCAGAACTTCGAGGAAGGCGCGCTCGCCCTGGTCGATCTGCTGGAGGCGGATCGGTCCCGCGCCAGCGCCCGGCTGGCGGCGGCGCAGGCGCGCAATGCGGCGGCGAAGGAATGGGCGACCTTGCAGATCGCCACGGGGGCAGGGTCGCGGTAGGATCAGGTCGGACTGGCGCAGGCCATCGCCTTCGCCACGCGATGCCAGTGCCACCCGCATCGCCGGGCTTCACAAGCCCGGCCAGCGCCCGCCCCGCCCCGCCCTCCGGCGGGCGCTGGCCTCTCGTGGTCGCGGGATGGCGGCGTTTCTGGGGGAACCGTTACACGCGGGTGAGGGAAACGCAGTGCGTTTCCTGATCCCGCCCGGCAATGGCTGCCATAGGGTGCGTGCAAGCACGCACCGCAGCCCGCGTCACAGGATCCGCGTCACCAGCGGCGTCAGCCCTTCGATCTCGACCGCGACCACCTGACCGCGCGTGACCGCGCCCACCCCCGCCGGGGTGCCGGTGAAGATCAGGTCGCCCGCAGCCAGCCGCACCGATTGCGACAGATGGGCGATCACGTCACCCACCGGCCAGATCATCTGCGACAGGTCGGAGTCCTGCCGCAGTTCGCCATCCACGCTCAGCGCGATCCGTCCGCTGTTCAGGGGGCCGGTTTCCCCGACCGGATGCAGCAATCCGCAAGCCGCCGACAGATCGAAGCCCTTGGCCAGATCCCAAGGGCGCCCGGCCTTTTTCGCCACCGCCTGCAGGTCGCGCCGGGTGAAGTCGTTGCCCGTGGCATAGCCCCAGATCAGCCCCTGCGCATCGCCGGGCGCGATGTCGGTGCCGCCGCCGCCAAGCGCCACGACCAGTTCCGCCTCGAAATGCAGATCAGTGGTCTGCGGCGGATAAGGCAGGTCGGCGCCGCCCGTCAGCAGCGTGTCGGCAGGCTTGGAAAAGAAGAACGGCGGCTCGCGGTCGGGGTCGTGGCCCATTTCGCGCGCGTGTTCGGCATAGTTGCGCCCCACGCAATAGATCCGGCGCACCGGAAAGCAGCGGCTGTCGCCTGCCACGGGCAGGGACGGGATGGCTGTGGGCGGGATGACGAAGTCGGACATGCTGGCGCTTTCGGCTGGGATCAGGCGGGCACAGTGTTCGGCCCGCCCGTTCCCGTCAAGGCCAGCCTCGCCCCGAGGACAGGAGTTCCACCACCATGGGCCGGTCCCTCACATACGCGTGACAGGACTGTCGCCTGCGCGCGACCGGCGGGATGATGCCGCAGCATCGCCAGAAAGGACGCCCATGTTCATCGCCATGAACCGCTTTACCGTGCCGGTCGAGAATGCCGCCGAATTCGAAGCCTTGTGGCTGTCCCGCGACAGCAGGCTTTACGAGCTGCCGGGCTTTGTCGAGTTCCACATGCTGAAAGGCCCCGAGGAGGACGGGCGGCGCCTCTACGCCTCGCACACGGTCTGGGAGAGCGAGGAGCATTTCCGCGACTGGACCCGCAGCCAGCAGTTCCGCGACGCCCATGCCCGCGCGGGCGAGACGAAGAAGCTGTACGAAGGCGGCCCGCGCTTCGAGGGCTTTACCGCGATCCAGACCCTTGGCCGGGCGGGGTAGAACTGCACCGCCCTTGATCTGGCGAAGGCCCTCGCCTTCGCCACGCGTTGGGGGTGCCATCTGAACCGCCGGGCTTCAAAAGCCCGGCCAGCGCCCGCCCTGCCGGGGCTTCGCCCGTTCGTCGCTGAAAAAGGTCCACCGGACCTTTTTCCGGGCGCTCCTCACCCCCCCGGCGGGCGCTTCACGCCCACCGGCTCGGGCGCCGGCCTCTCGTGGGCCGGGGCTGCGCCGTTTCTGATGAAACCCGATCACGCAGGCGGGGGAAACGCATGCGTTTCCTGGTCCCGCCCGTTCAATCAAATGGCCCGGACTGTACTCCCTATCTGCTGGATGCCGATCCGTCGCAGATAGCCATCCTCAGAACCCCTTGTGGGTCTTCAGGAACTCCTCCTCGTCCGGGGTGTTCGGGCGGTCCAGGATAGCATTGCGGTGCGGAAAGCGGCCGAATTTCTGGATGATGTCGCGGTGCTGGATGGCATAGTCCAGATAGCCCGGATCGCCCAGGGCCTCGAACAGCTCGACCGCGCGGGTCTGATCGGGCAGATCCTCGCTGTGTTCGAAGGGCAGGTAAAGGAAGGCCCGGCGCCCGGCGTCGATCTGTTGGTCGAAGCCCGCATCGACGGCGGCGCGGGCGTGTTCCAGCGCCAGGTCGTCCGATGCGAAGGCGCGGGGCGTGCCGCGGAAGATGTTGCGCGGGAACTGGTCCAACACGATCACCAGGGCCAGCGCGCTATCCGGCGTTTCCGCCCAACCATCCAACTCGCGCCGATGGGCGGCCTGGTGGGTTTCAGCAAAGCCGTCGCGGATGCGCGCGTCGATGTCGTCCGACTTGACGAACCAGTGCGGCTCCATCTCGGGGGAGAACCAGAAGTCCAGCACGTCGAGGGCAGTCTTGATCGTCATGCGTCAGTTCCTTTCCGGCAGCGGGACATGTTCGGCGCGGTCTGTGGGCGGCAGGTCGAACGGGCCCTGGCCCAACGTTCCGCGCGCCTTTGGCGTTTCGCCTCTTTGTCCGCTCGCGCGGGGATACCTGTCTGCGCGAGGGGGTTGCAGGTCATGGCGTTTCCTCCTTTTGGCCCAGCATAAGTCCGGCGGCTGCGAACCGCCAAGCGCAGAAGCGTTCGCCCCTGCCGAACGCCGGGTTGGCGGCGGGGCGGATGGTGCGATGGGCGCAGGAACCGCATCTTGCCCAAAAAGTTTTTAGGAACCAGAGGTGCGCGATGACCAGCGGAATCCATCATGTCACGGCGATCACCCGCGACGTGCAGGCGAATGTCGATTTCTGGATGGGCTTCTTGGGCCTGTCGCTGGTCAAGCAGGTGGCGGGCTTCGAGGATGCGGACCAATTGCACCTGTTCTATGGCGACCCGGCGGGCGCCCCCGGCACGTTGGTCAGCTTCCTTGTCTGGCAGGACGGCGCGCCCGGCCGGGTGGGCCATGGCCGCGTGGCCGAGATCGCGCTGGCGGTCCCCCGCGCGCGGATCGGCGACTGGCTGACCCGCGCCATGCAGCGGGGATTGCGCATCGAAGGCCCCGTGCGGGAGTTCGGAGAGCCGGTGCTGCGGCTGAAGGAACCCGACGGCATCATCGTCAAGCTGGTAGGCAGCGACGCGCCCGACACCGGCTGGCCCGCCGCGCCCACGCGCATCCGTGCCGTGACGATCTGGTCCGCCGTTTCCGAACAGACCGCCGCCTTCCTGTGCCCCTTCGGCTATCGCGCTGGCGGGGCCGAGGGCGGGCTGACCCGGCTGCTGTCGGACACGGACGCCATCGACATCCGCGATGCCTCGGGCTTCGTGCCCGGCATTCCGGGCACCGGCACCATCGACCATGTGGCCCTGCGGGTGCCCGATCTTGCGGCATTGCAGGGCCATCACGACGCCCTGAAGCTGCGCAACGCGGGCGATGTGACGGTGCATGACCGCCGCTATTTCGCTTCGCTTTACGTCCGCGAGCCGGGCGATACGCTGGTCGAGCTTGCAACGGACGGTCCGGGCATGGCGGTGGACGAATCCGCCGCCGACTTGGGCCGGACCTTGATGTTTCCGCCCCATGCGGAAAACACTGACGACCTGCGCCTGCGGTTGCCGCAGTTCGCCCGACCGGGCGAGGAAAGGATACGGATGAGAGAGCTTCCCTTCGTTCACCGGCTGCGCCAGCCCGACGAGCCGGACGGATCGGCCATGGTGCTGCTGCACGGATCGGGCGGGAACGAGACCGACCTGATGCCGCTGGCCCACCGGATCGCACCCCATGCGACCCTGCTGGGCGTGCGCGGCAGATCGACCGAGGAAGGCATCCCGCGCTTTTTCCGCCGCACCTCGATGACCAGCTTCGACCAGCAGGATATTCGGGACGAGGCCGAGGCCTTTGCCGCCTTCTGGAGGGGGGCGCTGGCGGGTTATGACCTCGATCCCGCGCGGATCACGGTGATGGGATACAGCAACGGCGCGAACTTCGCCGCCGCCGTGATGGGCCTTCATCCCGGCCTGATCCGCCGCGCGATCCTGATGCGGTCCATGGCCGCGCTGGAGGATCTGCCACAAACGGACCTGACGGGCGTGTCGGTCCTGACCTTGACCGGCGTGCGCGACCCTTACGGCCCCCATGCGCCGCGCCTGAACGAATGGCTGGCGGCCCAGGGCGCGGCCCTGGATGCCCGTGTCGTGCAGGCCGGGCATGATCTGGTGGCCGACGACCTGACCGCCGCCGCAGACTGGATGAAAGGAGGAACGAATGCCTGACCTGACCATCACCAAGGAAGACACCGACGCCCGCCACGGCCGCTATGTCGCGCGGATGGCGGGCGTTGAGGCGCAAGCCGAACTGACCTTCACCCGCCGCGGCCCTGAGCGCATCAGCGCCGATCACACCGGCGCGCCCGAGGCGCTGCGTGGCACGGGCGCGGCGGGCGCGCTTGTCGATGCCATGGTTGCCGATGCGCGGAAGGAGGGCTTTCGGATCGTGCCGCTGTGTTCCTATGTCGCGGCGCGCTATGCCAAGCATCCCGAATGGGCCGATGCCTTCGCCACGGCGCCGGGAGAGCGGGCGGAGTTGTAGGGTGGGGTTCCACCCCATCCTGGTGCCACGAAAGGTGGGGGTAGAGCCCCCACCCTACGGCAAACGGGTGTAGGGTGGGGTTTCACCCCACCATGACCCTTTGACAGGTGGGGTAGAACCCCACCCTACACGAAGCGGAACCGCGTCCCCCAAGGATCGGTGATCGCTTCCCCCGCCCGTTGGGGCTCCTTAATGACGACCTCGGCCAGGCCCGCCATCTGCGGATTGCGCGGACCCGCGCCCCGGCTGTTCCAGGTATTGCCCGCCAGATGGTGGTGATAGCCGTTCCAGCCATACCAGGCCCCGCCCTGCCCGTCGAAGGTCCGCGTCAGGCCCAGGTCATCCGCGAAGAACCCCTCCGCCTGGTCCAGGTCGCCGACCTGCAGGTGGACATGGCCCACGGTGCTGCCTTGGGGCGCGCCTTGCCAGGGACCATCCGCGACAGACAACAGATCGTTCAGATCCAGCCTGTGCGTGAACATCTTGATCCGGTCGCCATCGCGGGTCCATTGGTCGGGCGAACGGTCCCAGTAGATCTCGATCCCGTTGCCCTCGGGGTCGTCCAGATACAGCGCCTCGCTGACGCCATGGTCGCTGGCCCCGCTCAGACGGGTGCCGCTGTCGGCGGCGTGGCGCAGCCAGCGGGCCAGATCGGCGCGGCCGGGCAGCAGGAAGGCGGTGTGGAACAGCCCCGCCTGGCGCGGATCGCGGGGCCGGGCGGCGGGATCGCCCCGCAGTTCCAGCAGGGTGCGGCCGCCGGCGCCAAACCGGGCGGTGTCAGCGTCGCCGCCAAGCGGGGTGAGGCCGATGCTGTCACGGTAAAAGGCCGTCATGCCGGGCAGGTCGCGCACGCTCAGGACGACATGGTCGATGGTGGGGGTCATGGCCGGTCCTTTCGCAAACTGGCCGCGAAGCCCGCCACGAAATCGGCAAGCTGCTGGCGGGTCTTGTCGTCGGTCAGGGTGCCATCGGCGTCGAACAGCCCGCCCGCGCGCGACACCATCAGCCGGCCGTCCCACCAGGGACGTGTGCGCAGGGTGCGCAGCACGGGCCACCAATGCGTCTGCGCCTGCGTGGTCCCGAAGCCTCCGGGCGATGCGCCGATGACCGCCACGGGTTTGCCTGCAAACAGCGCCAGCCCCTCGCCCCGCGACATCCAGTCGATGGCGTTCTTGAAGACACCGGGAATGCCGTTGTTGTATTCGGGCGTCACCAGCAGCAGCCCGTCGGCCTCGGCCAGTTGCCGGTTCAGCGCGGCGACCGCAGGCGGCGTGCCATGGGCGTCTTCATCGTCACCATTATACAGCGGCACGCCGGAAATGTCGCCGATGGTGATCTGCACGCCTTCCGGCGCCACGTCGCGGGCGGCGCGCAACAGCCCTGCGTTGAACGAGGCGCGGCGCAGGCTGCCCGACAGGCCGAGGATGGTGGTCATGCGTGGGTCTCCGGTGACAATGCCGGGGGCAGGGTGCCCCCGGCGCGGGGTTCAGTCCAGCGGTTTCAGCCCGGCCTCGATGGCGGCGCGGCGGCTTTCCAGGAAGGGCGGCAGGGACAGGCCCTGGCCCATCGTCTCGCGTGGCTCGTCCACGTCGAAGCCGGGGCCGTCGGTCGCCAGCTCGAACAGGTTGCCGCCCGGTTCGCGGAAATAGAGTGAGCGGAAATAATACCGCTCGACCTCGCCCGAGTTCGGGACGCGGAAGCCCCGGACGCGGGCGGCCCATTCGGCCAGCGCGTCCGTGTCGGGCACGCGGAAGGCGACGTGGTGGACGCCGCCCGCGTCCTGGCTTGCCACGGGCAGGCCGGGCTGGACCGCGACATGCAGTTCGGCGGCGGCCCCGCCCGGACCCATCTGGAAGACATGGACCTGCCCCTGCCCATCCGGGCTGGCATAGTCGCGCACCTTGGTCATGTTCATCACCTGCGTCAGCACGGCCTCGGTCGGGGCCAGGTCGGGGACCGAGATGGTGATCGGCCCGAGACCATGGATCTGATGCTGCGCCGGGACGGGGCTCTGGTCCCAGGGCTGGCCCACCGGGTCGGGGGCGGCCACAAGGCGCAGGCGCTGGCCCTCGGGGTCTTCCACGTCCAGGCTGGCGCGGCCGTCCAGGGTCGTGACCTTGCCGGTCGGGACGCCCTTGTCCGACAGGCGCGCGGCCCACCAGTCGAGGCTGTCTTCCGCCACCCGCAGCCCGGTGCGGCTGATCGAGTGCGTCCCGCGCCGTTCCCGCGCTGCGGGCCAGTCGAAGAAGGTGATGTCGGTGCCGGGCGTGCCCGCCCCGTCGGCGAAGAACAGGTGATAGGCCGAGGTATCGTCCTGGTTCACCGTCTTCTTGACCCGGCGCAGGCCCAGGGTGTCGGTATAGAAACGGTTGTTGCCCGCCGCGTCCGCCGTGATCGCGGTCAGGTGGTGGATGCCGGTCAGTTGCATGAGTGCTGTTCCTTCCCTTGCTTGGATCCAATATGGCGCATGGGGGCCGTTCGCGGCACCCGTCTTGCAGGCAATGCGGCGTTCGGTTCTTGCGAACGGCAAGCCTTCGGCTATGGTCCGCGCATGGACCCGTCGATCAGCGACATACGGACATTTCTGGCGGTGCTGGATGCGGGCAGCATCTCGGGCGCGGCGGCACGGGCCGACCTGTCGAAATCCGTGGTCAGCAAGCGGATCAGCGATTTCGAGGCGGCGCTTGGCGTGGCGCTGTTCACCCGTCACGCGGGCCGCATCGCGCCTACCGATAATGCCTTGGCCCTGGCCGACCGCCTGCGCCCGGCCCTGGCGGAACTGATCGCCGCGACCGAAAGCGTGGGCGGGCAGGCCGAGTTGCGCGGCCGCCTGGCCATCGCCGCGCCCATGAGCTTCGGCATCCGCCACCTTGGTCCCGTGATCGCCGGTTTCGCCCGCGCCCATCCGGGGCTGGAGATCGTGCTGGATTACGACGACCAACTGGCCGACCTGGGCCGGGCGGGCTTCGATGTGGGCCTGCGCATCGGCGAGTTGAAGGACAGCAGCCTGATGGCCCGCAGGCTTTGCGAGGATCCGCGCGTCCTGGTCGCAAGCCCCGACTATCTGGCGGTGCATGGCGACATCAGGGCGCCCGCAGACCTGTCCCGGCACCGCGCCATCGGCTATCTGAACGCCCGGATGGGCGACCTGTGGCCCTTTGCCGAGGTGGTCCCGCCACCCTTGGGGCGGATCACGGCCAACAACGGCGATGCGATCCGGGACATGGCGATCGGGGGCCTCGGGCTGGCGCTGTTGCCGATGTTCATCGTTCATGACGCGCTGCGCGACGGGCGGCTGGTCCGGCTGCTGCCCCATCTGCCGCAGCGGCCCCTGCCCGTCAGCGTGGTCTGGCCGCCGGTCCGCCCGATGCCGCGCAAGACGCGCGCCTTTGTCGATCATGTGGCGGGGGCGTTTTCCGGGACGCCGCCATGGCTGGCGGGGTTATGAGCGCGGCAAGGCCGGGGGTTTCACACCCCCGGTCCCCCGTGGGATATTTGCAGTCCAAAGCAGGAGCCTGAGAGATGCTGGTTGATCCGAATGCGCCCTTCTTCCGGCACCTGTGGGTGCGGGTGCTGTGCGTCGTGGTGCCCCTGGCCTGGGCGGGGGTCGAGCTTTACACCGGCAGCCCCTTCTGGGCGCTTCTGTCGGGGGCTGCCGGTCTTTATCTGGCCTGCGAGCTTTTCATCAATCGCAAGCCCGACTGACCTCAGGCCGACAGCCCCACCGCGCGGTCCAGCCAGGCGAAGCCGTTGGGCGGCAGGTCCAGCACCCGATCCGACAGCGTGGCCCGCGACGGGCCGGCCAGTTCCGCATCCTCCGACAGGGTCAGCACCGCCGGCTCGGCGGAGAGGTTGAAGACGCAGGTCAGCGCCTGTCCCCCAGCGTCGCGATGAAAGGCCAGGATCGGTTCCGGCAGGTCCAGGAACGCGGTTTCGCCCCTCCGCAGCGGCAGCTGCGACTTGCGGAAGGCGATGGCCGCGCGATAGGCCGAAAGCACGCTGTCATTGTCGGACTGCTGGCCCGCCACCGCCCGCGCCGCCTGGGCTTCCTTGACCGGCAGCCAGGGCCTTGCCGTGCTGAAACCCGCGTTTTCGCTGTCCTCCCAAACCATTGGCGTGCGGCAGCCGTCGCGGCCCTTGACCTCGGGCCAGAAGCGCAGGGCAGGGGGGTCGGTCAGCTCGTCATAGGTCAGTTCGGTCTCGGTCTGGCCCAGTTCCTCGCCCTGATACAGGCAGATGGTGCCGGGAAAGGACAGCAGCATCGCCGCCGCCTGCCGGGCCAGGGCCTCGGCGCTTTCGGCATGGGGCAGCCAGCGGGTGACATGGCGGAACACGTCGTGGTTGGAAAAGGACCAGCAGGCATGGGCGTCGGGCGCGCCTTGGTGGACGCCCTCGATGGTGTGGCGGAAATGCCGGGCGGTGAACTGGTGGCTCAGCATCTCGAAGCTGTAGCACATGTGCAGGCGGTCATCGCCCTGGGTGTATTCGGCCATGATGCGGATGGCGCCTTCGCCCCGGTCGCCGACCTCGCCCACCATCATGCGGGCGTCGTATTCGTCGGTCAGCCTGCGCATCCGCTTCAGGAAGCCGATGTTTTCCGGCCGGTTCTTGGAATAGATATGCTCCTGATAGGTATAGGTGTCCGGGCCGGGATGGGGATTGGGCGGGTTGTCGCGCAGCCGGGCGTCGTGGAAGTAGTAGTTGACCGTGTCCAGCCGGAAGCCGTCCACGCCCCGGTCCAGCCAGAAGCGCATCGTGTCCAGCAGCGCGTCCTGCACGTCGCGGTTCCAGATGTTCAGGTCGGGCTGTTCGATCAGGAAGTTGTGCAGGTAATACTGCCGCCGCTGCGGCTCCCATTCCCAGGCCGGGCCACCGAAGACGGATGGCCAGTTGCTGGGGGGCGTGCCGTCGGGGTTCGGATCGGCCCAGACATACCAGTCGGCCTTGTCGTTGTCGCGCGAGCGGCGGCTTTCCGCGAACCACGGGTGGCGGTCGCTGGAATGGCTGAGAACCTGGTCGATGATGACCTTCAGGCCCAGCTCATGGGCGCGGGCCACGAGGGCGTCGAAATCGGCCAGCGTGCCGAACAGCGGGTCGATGTCGCAGTAGTCGCTGACATCATAGCCCATGTCCTTCATGGGCGAGGTGAAGATGGGCGACAGCCAGATCGCATCCACCCCGAGCGACGCCACATGGTCCAGCCGCCGGGTGATGCCGGGCAGGTCGCCGATGCCGTCGCCGTCGCTGTCCTGAAAGCTGCGGGGATAGATCTGATAGATCACCGCGTCGCGCCACCATTCCGTCATTCGCTGCTCCTGTAGGGTCGCCTGTGTGCCGATAGAACACGACAGGCGTGGCACCCGAAAGGCGGTTTCGGCGTTACGAGACAGATTGCCTCGATCCGCGAGCCGGTTAGAGTGGGGATATGGGACGGGTGCCTGACGTGTCACGGCTGACGAATGACGACATCGCCGACCTGTCTGGGGGACGCTGCGACCGCCCCTTCGACATTCTGGGGCCGCATGACGGCTGGCTGACGGTCTATCACCCCGATGTGGCCGCGATGACTGCCGTGACGGATGCGGGCGATGTGGTCCTGGACCGGATCTTCGGCGATCTGTTCCGGGGGCGGGTCGGCGGCCCTTACCGCCTGAAGGCCCGGTCGGCGGGCGGCGTGGAATGGGTCTTCGACGACCCCTATCGCTTTGGCCCCGTTCTGGGAGAGATCGACCTCCACCTGCTGGGCGAGGGCACGCATCGCCGGTTGTGGCAGGCGCTTGGCGCGCATGTGATGATCCACGAAGGCGTGGCGGGCACGCATTTCGCGGTCTGGGCGCCCAATGCCCGGCGGGTGTCGGTGGTCGGTCCTTTCAACGCCTGGGACGGGCGGCGGCATCCGATGCGGCGGATCGGCGGCAGCGGCGTCTGGGAAATCTTCCTGCCTGGCGTGGCCGAAGGGGCGCTTTACAAGTACGAAATTCTCGACGCCCATGGCGGGCTCTTGATGAAGGCCGATCCGGTGGGTTTCGGCAGCCAGCATCCGCCCGAAAAGGCCAGCGTGGTCCGCGACATCAGGGGCTATGGCTGGAAGGACGCGGACTGGATGGCGGGCCGGGCCGCCGCCCAGGACCGCCGCGCGCCCATCAGCATCTACGAGGTGCATCTGGGATCCTGGCGCCGCAGGCTGGACCAGAACGGGCGGCCCCTGTCCTACAAGGAACTGGCCCGCGATCTGGTGGCCTATGCCACGGACATGGGCTTCACCCATCTGGAACTGCTGCCGGTCAGCGAGTTTCCCTTTGACGGATCCTGGGGATACCAGCCGGTGGGCCTTTACGCGCCGACCATCCGCTTCGGCCCGCCGCACGAATTCCGCGACCTGGTCGAGGCCGCGCATGAGGCGGGCCTGGGCGTGCTGCTGGACTGGGTGCCCGGCCATTTCCCGACCGACGCGCATGGTCTGGCGCGTTTTGACGGGACCGCGCTTTACGAACATGCCGATCCGCGCGAAGGCTTCCACCAGGACTGGAACACCCTGATCTACAACTATGGCCGGACCGAGGTTCAGAACTATCTGATCGCCAACGCGCTGTACTGGCTGGACGAATACCATATCGACGGGCTGCGGGTGGATGCGGTGGCATCCATGCTCTACCGCGACTATTCCCGGCGCGAGGGAGAGTGGATCCCCAACAAGCATGGCGGGCGGGAAAACCTGGAAGCCATCGACTTCCTGAAGGCGATGAACGTCGCCGCCTATGCGGAATCGCCCGGCATCATGACCGTAGCCGAGGAAAGCACGTCGTTCCCCAAGGTATCCGCCCCCGTGGATGCGGGGGGCCTGGGCTTCGGCTTCAAGTGGAACATGGGCTGGATGAACGACACGCTGCGCTACATGAGCCGCGATCCGGTGCATCGCAGATACCATCACGACCTGATGACCTTCGGGTTGATCTATGCGTTTTCCGAAAACTTCATCCTGCCGATCAGCCATGACGAGGTCGTCCACGGCAAGGGGTCGATGCTGCGCAAGATGCCGGGCGACGAATGGCAGCAGTTCGCGAACCTTCGCGCCTTTTACGGCTTCATGTGGGGCCATCCGGGCAAGAAGCTGTTGTTCATGGGCTGCGAATGGGGCCAGCCCGAGGAATGGAACCACAATGGCGAGTTGAACTGGCCTGCCGCAGCCCTGCCCCGCCACCAGGGCGTGCAGGCCCTGGTGCGCGATCTGAACCGGCTTTATCGCGAAACGCCCGCCCTTTACCGCAAGGATGCCGAGCCCGAGGGCTTCCAGTGGATCGCGACCGATCCCGCGCAATCGACATTTGCCTGGATCCGGCGCGGCGACGCGGGCGATCCGCCGGTGGTGGTCGCCTGCAACTTCACGCCCGTGCCGCGCCCCGGCTTCCGCATCGGCGTGCCGCAGCCGGGCCATTGGCGCGAGGCGATCAATACCGATGCCGCGCTTTATGGCGGCAGCGGCATGGGCAACCTGGGCGGGGTCGAGGCCACGGGCAAGCCGCAGGACGGTCAGCCCGCCTCCATGGCGGTCACGCTGCCGCCCTTGTCGGTGGTGATTTTCGTAGCTGGGGAACGTGTTGAAGGGGAGGATGCTTGAATGTCCGAGGCAAGATTGACCCGTCGCGCGATGGCTTTCGTGCTCGCCGGGGGGCGGGGCAGCCGATTGAGGGAATTGACCGACCGCCGCGTGAAACCGGCGGTCTATTTCGGCGGCAAGACCCGCATCATCGACTTCGCGCTGTCGAACGCGATGAATTCCGGCATCCGCAAGATCGCGGTCGCCACGCAATACAAGGCCCACAGCCTGATCCGCCACGTGCAGCGGGGCTGGAACTTCTTCCGGGCCGAGCGCAACGAATTCATGGACATCCTGCCCGCCAGCCAGCGCATGTCCGAGGAACACTGGTATCGCGGCACGGCGGACGCCGTGACCCAGAACATCGACATCGTGGACAGCTATGACGTGGATTACATCGTCATCCTGGCGGGCGACCACATCTACAAGATGGATTACGAGATCATGCTGCGCGAACATTGCGAAAGCCGCGCGGATGTGACGATCGGCTGCCTGACCGTACCGCGGATGGACGCCACGGCCTTCGGCGTCATGGCGGTCGATGAGACCGGGCGCATCACCTCGTTCCTGGAAAAGCCCGCCGATCCGCCGGGGATGCCCGACGATCCCGACAGCGCGCTGGCCTCGATGGGGATCTATGTCTTCAACTGGCCCTTCCTGCGCGACCTGCTGCTGAGGGACGCCGAGGATCCGAATTCCAGCCACGATTTCGGCCACGACCTGATCCCCGACATCGTCAGGAACGGCAAGGCCATGGCGCATCGCTTCGATGTGTCCTGCGTGCGCGATCCGGGCGCGCCCGCATACTGGAAGGACGTGGGGACGGTCGATGCCTTCTGGAAGGCCAATATCGACCTGACCGACTTCACGCCCGAACTGAACCTGTGGGACCGCGACTGGCCCATCTGGACCTATTCCGAGGCGACCCCGCCCGCCAAGTTCATCCATGACGAAAAGGACCGGCGCGGGATTGCCATATCGTCGATGGTGTCGGGGGGCTGCATCATCTCGGGCACGGAAATCCGCAATTCGCTGCTGTTCACGCAGGTCCATACCAACAGCTATGCGCAACTGGACCATGTCGTGGCGCTGCCCTATGTCACGGTGAACCGGCGCGCGCGGCTGACCCGCGCGGTGATCGACCGGGGCGTGGTCATTCCCGAAGGCCTTGTCGTGGGCGAGGATCATGCCGAGGACGCCAGATGGTTCCGCGTCAGCGAAGGAGGCATCACGCTGATTACCCAGGACATGCTGGACCGGCGGGCGGAAAGCCTGTGATGCGGGTTCTGTCCATCGCGTCCGAATGCGCGCCGCTGGTCAAGACCGGGGGGCTTGCCGATGTGGCGGGGGCCCTGCCCGCCGCGCTGGCGGGGCAGGGGGTGCAGATGCGCACGCTGCTGCCCGGCTATCCCGCCGTGACCGCTGCCCTGCGGGACGGGGCCGAGGTGGCGCGTTTCGATGACCTGTTCGGTGCCTCCGCCCGGCTTCTTGCCGGTCAGGCGGCGGGCCTTGACCTGCTGGTGATCGACGCGCCCCACCTGTTCGCGCGGCCGGGCAATCCCTATCTGGGCCCGGACGGGCGTGACTGGCCCGACAATCCTGAACGCTTTGCCGCCCTGTCCTGGGTGGGTGCCTGGATCGGCACCCATGGCGCGGGGGGCTGGCATCCGCAGGTGCTGCACGGCCATGACTGGCAGGCGGGCTTCGTCACCGAATACCTACGCCAGATGGGCGGCAGGCCCGCCACGGTGCTGACCATCCACAACGTCGCCTTTCCCGGCACCACCGATGCGTCGCGGATGCATTCGCTGCGCCTGGATCCCGGCCGGTTCCATGTGGACGGGTATGAGTTCTATGGCGGCATCTCGGCGCTGAAGGCGGGGCTGATGGGCGCGGATGCGCTGACCACCGTGTCCCCGACCTATGCCGAGGAGTTGATGACTCCCGAATTCGGCATGGGTCTGGACGGGGTGATGCGCCATCGCCGCAGCGCGCTGACGGGCATCCTGAACGGCATCGACACCGACGCCTGGAACCCGGCGACGGATCCGGCGATCCAGCCCTATGCCGGCCTGGACGGCAAGGCCGCGAACAAGGCCGCCCTGCGGGCCGAGATGGGGCTGCCCGACGCGGATGGCCCGCTTTGCGTGATCGTGTCGCGCATGACCCACCAGAAGGGCCTGGACCTGGTGCTGGAGGCGCTGCCCGCGCTGCTGGACCGGGGCGGGCAACTGGCGCTGCTGGGATCGGGGGATCCGGGGCTGGAATACGGCTTCCGCCTGGCGGGCGATCAGAACCCCCATGTCGCCACCCGCATCGGTTACGACGAGGCGCTGTCGCATCGCCTGATCGCCGGGGGCGACGCGATCCTGGTGCCCTCGCGGTTCGAGCCCTGCGGGCTGACGCAGATGTACGGGCTGCGCTATGGCACGGTGCCGGTGGTCGGGCTGACCGGCGGACTGGCCGATACCGTCATCAACGCCTCCCCCGCCGCATTGGCGCGCGACGTGGCGACGGGCATCCAGTTCTCGCCCGTCACGGTGGATGCGCTGCGGGGCGCGCTGACCCGGCTGTGCCAGCTTTACGCGGACCGGGACACATGGTCCCGGCTGGTCGCGAACGCCATGGCGCAGCCGGTCGGCTGGGACCAGTCGGCCCAGGCCTATGCCGCGCTTTATGCCCGGCTGACGGCGGGTCGATGACCCACGCGATCACGGCGGGGCATCCCTTCCCGCTTGGCGCATCCTTCGACGGGGGCGGGGTCAACTTCGCCATTTTCTCGCAGCACGCCGACCGGGTGGTGCTGTGCCTGTTCGACGATCGCGACCGCGAAACCCGCATCCCCCTGCCGGAACGGGACGGCCATATCTGGCACGGCCATGTCGCCGGGCTGGCGCCGGGACAACGATACGGATACCGCGTCCACGGTCCCTATCGCCCGAAGGACGGGCACCGCTTCAATCCCAACAAGCTGCTGATCGACCCCTATGCCAAGCGCCTGACCGGCAGCCCGCGCATCCATGACGCGCTGTTCGGATACCGCGCGGGCCACGCGGATGCGGATCTCTCCTTCGACCGCCGCGACAGCGCTGCCCGGATGCCGCGCTGCGTCGTCGTGGATCCCGCCTTCAGCTGGGGCGAGGACCGTCCCCCGCGCACCCCCCTGACGGACACCGTCATCTACGAGGCGCATGTGAAGGGCCTGACCATGCTGCACCCGCAGGTACGGCAGCCCGGCACCTATCTGGCGATGGCCTCAGACCCGATCCTGGATCACCTGACGGCCCTGGGTATCACCGCCGTCGAACTGCTGCCGGTCCATGCCTTTGCCGACGACCGTTTCCTGACCGACCGGGGGCTGACGAATTACTGGGGCTACATGTCCCATGGCTTCTTCGCGCCCGAGCCGCGCTACATGCGGGACGGCGACATTGCCGAGTTCCAGCGGATGGTCGCCCGCTTCCACCAGGCCGGGATCGAGGTGATCCTGGACGTGGTCTACAATCACACGGCCGAGGGCGACCAGCTTGGACCAACCCTGTCCTTCAGGGGCATCGACAACGCCGCCTATTACCGGCTGGCCGAGGACCGGCGCTTTTACGTCAATGACGCGGGCACGGGGAATGTCCTGAACCTCGACAGCCCCTTCGCGCTGCGGCTGGTGATGGACAGCCTGCGATACTGGGTCGAGGCGATGCATGTGGACGGCTTCCGGTTTGATCTGTGTTCGGTCCTGGGCCGCACGCGGGGCGTCTTTGACCGCGACGCGCCGCTGTTTCGCGCGATCAGGCAGGATCCGGTCCTGAACCGCGTCAAGCTGATCGCGGAACCTTGGGATCTGGGGCAGGACGGCTATCAGCTTGGCGCATACCCCGCGCCGTTCTGCGAATGGAACGACCGTTTCCGCGATCAGGTGCGCGGCTTCTGGCGCGGCGACGCGGGGATGGTGGGCCGGCTGGCGAAACGCGTCGCCGGATCGGCGGCGCGGTTCGATCATGACGGGCGGGCGGCCACGTCGTCGGTGAACTTCATCGCCGCCCATGACGGTTTCACGCTGATGGACACCGTCAGCTTCAACGACAAGCACAACGAGGCGAATGGCGAGGGGAACCGCGACGGCCACGACCACAACCTGTCCGACAACATGGGCGTCGAGGGGCCGACCGGCGACCCTGCGATCCTGGCCCGCCGCAACCGCCGCCGCCGCAACCTGATGGCGACCCTGCTGCTGAGCCAGGGGACGCCGATGGTCCTGGCAGGCGACGAACTGGGCAATTCGCAAGGCGGCAACAACAACGCCTATTGCCAGGACAATCCGACCGGCTGGGTGGACTGGAGCGGCGCGGATCCGGGCTTCCTGGACTTCTGCCGCCAAGTGATCGCCTTCCGCAAGGCCCATCCGATCCTGCGCCAGCGCCGCTTCCTGCACAGCCAGCCGCGCCAGCAGGACGGGCTGCCCGACCTGTTCTGGCGCCGCGCCGACGGGGCGCCGATGACGCTTGCCGACTGGTCGGATCCCGGCCTGCGGCTGCTGGCGGCGGAAATGCGCATGGCCTCGGGCACGCCCGCCTATGCCGCGCTGCCGGGGGCGATCTTTCTGGTCCTGAACAATGGCCCGGATGCGACCGTGCGGCTGCCGGACCCCACGCAGGGCGGGCATTGGCGCCGTCAGCTGGACAGCGCCCGCGACGAGGCTCCCGATCAGCGGGCGGAACAGGTCGAGGGGATTGCGGCGGAAAGCGTTGTGGTCTTCGTCCTGTGCGATCTGGCACCCGAGGGCTGAGGCAGGCGCCTTCGGGGCAGGCATCCGGCCGCAGGTGCGGGCAGTCGCGGGACGTGGCGTCGGTTGAGCATCCGGCCCCTTTTCAACCGCATGGAAAGTTGGCAACAAAAATTAACCCGTGGCCGGTATCCTGGCGATCCGACGCCGGTTGACCGATTCCCGACCCTCTGCGCGCGAGGCCCGATCTTGAAGAACATCCCCACGGCACTGGCCCTGCGCGACCAGATCCTGCACCACCTGACCCATGCCCAGGGCCGCGGTCCCGAATTCGCGACGACCTTCGACTGGCGGATGGCGGTCAGCTATACCGTGCGCGACCTGATGACGGAAACCTGGATCAATGCCTTTCGCGCGTCCCGCGACCAGGGGGCCAAGCGCGTCTATTACCTGTCGATGGAGTTCCTGATCGGCCGCATCCTGGACGATGCGATCATCAACCTGCGGCTGGACAGGCCCATGGACGAGGCGCTGCGGATGCTGGGCCTCGACCGGCAGGAGATCCTGGACAACGAACCCGACGCGGCGCTTGGCAACGGCGGCCTGGGGCGGCTGGCGGCCTGCTTCATGGAATCGCTGTCCTCGCTCAACTGCCCGGCCTTCGGATTCGGGATCCGCTATGAACACGGGCTGTTCCGCCAGCGCTTCGAAGGCGGCCAGCAGGTCGAAACGCCCGAGGACTGGCTGAACCAGCCCCACCCCTGGGAATTCGTGAAGATCGACTACAGCTATACCGTGGGCTTCAAGGGGCATGTGGACACGGTGGATGGCCGCGCCGTCTGGCGTCCGGGCGAAAGCGTGATCGCGCGGGCCTATGACACGCCGGTGATCGGCTGGGGCGGCAACTGGGCCAATACCCTGCGCCTGTGGGGGGCGCATCCGACGACGCTGCTGGATCTGCACCGCTTCAACGCGGGCGACCACACGGCGGCGGCGGAACCCGAGGCGCTGGCACGCACCCTGTCGCGCGTCCTTTACCCCGACGACACCACCGACGCGGGCAAGGAGTTGCGGCTGAAGCAGGAATATTTCCTGACCTCGGCCTCGCTCCAGGACATCCTGCGCCGGTTCCTGCAGGAACATGGCGATCTGACGCTGCTGCCCGAAAAGGTGGCGATCCAGTTGAACGACACGCACCCGGCCATCGCCGGGCCGGAAATGATCCGGCTGCTGATGGACGACCATGGCCTGCCCTTCGACCGGGCGCGCGATCTGGCGCGCGGCACGCTGAACTATACCAACCACACCCTGATGCCCGAGGCGCTGGAGCGGTGGTCCACCTGGCTGATGGGCGGCGTGCTGCCGCGCCACATGCAGATCATCCAGATGATCGACGACGACCACCGCGCCGCGACCGGGCGCCCCGCCCATGTCGGCATCGTCCAGCATGACCAGGTGCGGATGGGCGAATTGGCCTTCATCATGTCGGGCAAGGTGAACGGGGTCTCGGCGCTCCACAGCGAACTGGTCAAGGACACGGTCTTTGCGGATCTCAACCGGCTGCATCCGGGCCGGATCGTGAACCAGACGAACGGCGTCACCCCGCGCCGCTGGCTGCGCATGGCCAATCCGGGCCTTGCCCAGCTTCTGGACGACACCATCGGCGAGGGCTGGACCACCGACCTGGAACAGTTGCGCGGGCTTGAATCCCATGCCGAAGACGGCGCCTTCCGCGAGGCGCTGGCGGGCGTCAAGCGCGCCAACAAGGTCTGGCTGTCGAACGGATTGCTGGCCGATCTGGGGCTGAAGACCGACCCGGACGCGATCTTCGACGTGCAGGTCAAGCGCATCCACGAATACAAGCGCCAGCTCATGAACATCCTGGAGGCCATCGCCCTGTGGCAGCGCATCCATGACGATCCGAACGGCGACTGGACGCCGCGCGTCAAGATCTTCGGCGGCAAGGCGGCGCCGGGATACTGGCTGGCGAAATCGGTGATCCACCTGATCAACGACGTGGCGGCGACGATCAACACCGATCCGGTCACGTCCCGATACCTGCAGATCGCCTATCCGCCGAACTACAACGTCTCGATGGCCGAGGATCTGATCCCGGCGGCGGACCTGTCCGAACAGATCAGCACGGCGGGCAAGGAAGCGTCCGGCACCGGCAACATGAAGTTCACCCTGAACGGCGCGCTGACCATCGGCACGCTGGACGGGGCGAATGTGGAAATCCGCGACCTGGTCGGGCCTGAGAACTTCTTCCTGTTCGGCCTGACGGCGGATGAGGCCGCGACCGAGGCCGCCACCCCCGGCCATGCCCGCACGGCCATCGAGAAAAGCGAGGATCTGAAGGCGGCCCTGCACCTGATCGCCGAGGGCCGCTTTGGCCGGGCCGAGAGCTATTATTCCCTGCTGGACCGGACCTGGAACGACGACCCCTTCCTGGTCGCCAGCGATTTCGACGACTATTTCGCCACGCAGCGCCGGGTGGACGCCGCCTATCGCGACAGCGCGACCTGGGACCGGATGGCGGCGCTGAACATCGCGCGGTCGGGGTTCTTTTCCTCGGACCGCACGATCCGGGGATATATGAGCGACATCTGGAACGTGCTGCCGGTGGCGATCTGAGGGGTGTCCCTGACCGGGCGGGATCAGGAAACGCATGCGTTCCCCCCGGCCGCTTGACCGGGTTCCATCAGAGACGTTTCGGTTCCGCGACCCCGGTAGGCCGGCGCGGGCGGGCGCTGGCCGGGCTTTTGAAGCCCGGCGGTTTGGGGGGCAATCGCAACGCACGGCGAAGGCGATGGCCTTCGCCGATCAGCCATGCCGTTACTCCAACCCCATCCGCCGCCTCACACGGTTCTCCAACCCCTGGAACCCATAGTGGATCAGCACCGCCAGGATGCCGACGACCAGACCGCCCTGCAGCACAAAGGCGGTGTTCGACGACAGAAGCCCGGCAATGATGACTTCGCCCAACGTCCGGGCCGCGACGGTCGAGCCGATGGTCGCCGTTCCCAGCGAGATCACGGCGGTCAGGCGCATCCCCGCCAGCAGCAGGGGCAGGGCCAGCGGCAGGTCGATCTGCCACAGCCTCTGGTGGGGCGTCAGGCCCATGCCGCGCGCGGCCTCGGCGATGGAGGGCGGCTGGCCGGTCAGCCCGGCCAAGGCGTTCTCGAAGACCGGCAGCAACCCGTAGAGGAACAGCGCCACCAGCGTCGGTCCGGTGCCGAAGCCCAGGACCGGCACCGCCAGGGCCAGCACCGCGACCGGGGGAAAGGTCTGGCCCACGGCGGTGACGGTGCGGGCCAAGGGCAGGAACTCGCGCCCCGCCCGCCGCGTGACCAGGATCGCCAGGGCCAGCCCGATGATTGTCGATGCCGCGACTGCCGCCGCCACGATGGCCAGATGCGATAGGGTCAGCGACAGAAGGCTGGTCTGCGTATAGATCGCCGGTGCGTTGTTTCGGGTGAAGGGCTGGAGCAGCGGGGCAAAGCTGGCGGGCGAGATCAGGAAACCCAGCAGGAACAGCCCCGTCAGGCCCAGCAGGATGCGGCCGGTCATGGGTGCCGGGCCTGCGCGCGCAGGGCATCCAGCGTCACCACGCCGCCGCCTTCGACGGGCAGGGCGGTGCGGCCGCTCCACAGGCATTCGGCCAGGGCGTCGCGCAGGCTGGCGCCTGGGGCGATGGCGGGGCCGGCGGCATCGCCCGGCATCGTGATCTCGGCCACGGGGATCAGCGACAGCAGCCGCAGCGCCCGGTCCGCCGTGCCGATCAGGTCGGCCACGAAGGGCGTCGCCGGTTCGGTCAGGATGCGCGCGGGCGTGTCGTCCTGCAGAAGCCGCCCTTTGTCCATCACGGCGATGCGGTCGCCCAGGGCCACGGCCTCGGCCATGTCGTGCGTCACCAGGATCAGCGTGGTGCCAAGCCGGCGCTGGATGTCGCGCAAATCGGCCTGCGCCTTGGCGCGGATCAGCGGGTCGAGCGCGCCGAAGGGTTCGTCCATCAGCAGCAGGTCGGGCCTGGCGGCCAGGGCGCGGGCGACGCCCACGCGCTGCGCCTGGCCCCCGGACAGTTGATGCGGCATCCGGTCGCGGAAGGCGGCCGGGTCCATCTGGAACAGGTCCAGCAGTTCATCGACGCGCGCGTCGATCCGGGCGCGCGGCCAGCCCAGCAGGCGCGGCACGGTGGCGATGTTCTGCGCGACCGTGCGATGCGGGAACAGCCCGTGGCCCTGGATGGCATAGCCGATCCGGCGGCGCAGCAGATGCGCGGGCAGGGTGGCGGTGTCCACGCCCTCGATCAGCACGCGGCCCGAGGAAGGCTCGACCAGGCGGTTTATCATGCGCAGCAGCGTGGTCTTGCCCGACCCCGAGGTGCCGACCAGCACCAGCAACTGCCCCGCCCGGACCGTCAGGCTGACATCGTCCACCACGCGCAGCCCGCCGTAGAGGCGGGTCAGGTTCTGGATCTCGATCATGCCAGAGCCCTCCGGGCGCCCTGGACCAGCAGGTCCAGCGCGATCCCCGCGACCAGCGCCAGAGCGATGGTCGGCAGCGCGCCCAGCAGGACCAGATCCATGGCCGTCTGGTTCAGGCCCTGGAAGACGAAGGTGCCGAAGCCGCCGCCGCCGATCAGCCCCGCGATCACCGCCAGCCCGATGTTCTGGACCAACGCGATCCTGACCGCCGCCAGCAGCACCGGCAGCGCCAATGGCATCAGCACTTGGGTCAGCAGCTGCGCGCGGGTCATGCCAAGGCCCAGGGCGGCGTCCCGCGTCGCGGCGGGCACGCCCGACAGCCCCGCCAGCGTGTTCGACACCACCGGCAGCAGGGAATAGAGAAACAGCGCCACCAGCGCCGGAAAGACGCCGATGCCCGACACGCCCATCTGCGCCGCCCCCGGAAGCGTGGCGGCGATCCAGCCGAAGATCGGGATCATGATGCCGAACAGCGCCAGCGAGGGGATGGTCTGCAGGATGTTCAGCGCGCCCAGCACCGGACCGCGCAGACGCGGCGCCTGGAAGATCGCGATGCCCATGGGGATGCCCACCAGCAGCGCCGCGCCCAGCGAGCCGAAGGCCAGCGTCAGATGGGCCTGCGCCTCTCGCCCGAACAGCTCGCGCCGGGTGGCGTATTCGCGCATGACCGACACGCCGTCCAGCGCGCCCGACGCAAGGATTGCCGCCACAAGCGCCACCGCGCCCGCCAGTATCAGCCAGCGAACGGCCAGGGAGAGCCGCAGCCGGTTCACGGCATCGGCCAGCATCAGCCCGAAAGCCAGAAGCAGCAGCCAGAAGCCCGCGGCAGGCGAAACCCGCGCCAGCATGTTGCCCGGCGGCACAAGATGCGCGGCCGCCGCGCCAAGCACCAGCGTCACCGCGACCAGCCCCACCACGGACGCCGCCAGCCGCAGGGGGGAGGGCCAGCGGGACCAGCAGGCGGCGACCAGGACGGCGCCCAAGGCCAGCACCACCGCGATGCCCCAGGGCAGGGCGGCAAGGCTCAGGCGCTCGCCCGCCACGATCCGGTTCGGCTTGAACTGCACCAGGGGCAGCGCCAGCCCGGCCAGCCCGATCAGGGCGAACAGCACCGCCGGGGGCAGGACGCGCGCCACCCCGCGTCAGTCCAGGAAGCCTGCCTGTTTCAGGTAATCCTCGGCCACCGTGGCAGCCGGTTCGCCGCCCACCTGGATGCGGCCGTTCAGCGTTTGCAGCGTCTGGAGCGTCAGCGAGGTGAAGATCGGCTCCAGTACCTCGGCAATCTGGGGATGGGCCTCCAGCACCGATGCGCGGACGATGGGGGCGGGCTGATAGACCGGCTGGACCCCCTTGTCATCCTCCATCACCAGCAAGCCCGCCTCGGCGATGGCGCCGTCGGTGCCGTAGACCATGGCCGCATTCACGCCGGATGTCTGCTGCGCCGCCGCCGCGATGGTCGCCGCCGTGTCGCCGCCCGCAAGCTGAACCAGCTGGTCGGGCGTCAGGGTGAAGCCATAGGTTTCCTGGAACGCCGGCAGGGCGGCGGGCGAGGTCACGAATTCGCTGGACGCGGCCAGCTTCACCTCGCCCCCGTCCGCGATCCATTTCCCCATCTGCGACATGGTGGTCAGGCCGTTCTCCTCGGCCAGTTCCTGGCGGAGCGCAATGGCCCAGGTGTTGTTGGCGGGCGAGGGGGTCAGCCAGACGATGTCGTTCTGCTGCTTGTCCAGTTCCGCCACGCGGGCATAGCCCTTGGCGGCGTCCTTCCAGACGGGGCTGTCGGCCTCGTTGAAGAAGAAGGCGCCGTTCGCGGTGTATTCGGGATAGATGTCGATCTGGCCCGCCACGATGGCGTCGCGCATGATCGGCGTGCCGCCCAGTTGCAGCCGGTCCTGCACCGGCAGGCCCGCATCCTTCAGGGCCAGCAGGATCATGTTGCCCAGAAGCCCGCCCTCGGTGTCGATCTTGGAGGACACGACGATATCCTGCGCGGCAAGCGGCGTCGCGGCGATCAGAAGGGTGGCGGCAAGCGGGACAAGACGGGGCATGGGCAGGACTCCTGACAAGGGGCATGGGCAAGACGCCCCGGCCCGGTCAGGGTTCCCATAAATCAGCGACGGGTCAACCGCCGAAACCACGGCTGCCGCCGGTCGATCCGAAGCCGCCGCGCGATGCGGCGGTGGCGCGCGACATGGGGGGCTGTCCGGCAGTCGCAGCGGGACGGGCGAACTGGCTGCTGTTCAGCGCCGCCCGGCCCGAGTTGCTGGAAAACGTGCTGGTCCGCGCCGCATTGGTATAGCCGCCCTGGGGCGTGCGATACATGGGCTGGGACCGGGCAAAGCCGCCCCCGCCCAGCATCGACCCGATCAGGTATCCCGCCAGCAGCGGCATGAAGATGCTGCCCGCGCCGCCACCGGTCTGCTGCGCCTCGGATCCGCAATTGCCGACGCCGTGCTGTTCCTCGCAGACCTGCAGGCTGTCATAGCGGGGGGCGGATTCGACATGCAGCTTTTCCGCCTCGGCAAAGGACTGGCGGCATTCGTCGGCGGTGAACAGCCCGCCCTGGTCGGCGGCGGCAAGGCAGGCGTTCAGGTCGGGGAAGGCCTGGGCATCGACCTGTTCCTCGCGGCAGCCGGCGATGGCGAAGCTGGCGGCGCCAAGAATGGTCAGCGCGACGGTTCTGGAGCGTTTCCTCATGGCTTTCCCCCTTAGTCCGCGATGAAATGCGGCTTGAAGCGCGACAAGTCCTGCGTGATCCGCGCCCGGTCCTCCCGCAGCCCCATGCCGATGCAGGCATCGCCCACGATCCAGGCGCCGACGATGGGCCGGAAGCCGTCGAAGTCGGGCAGCGGCGCATAGGCCTGCACGATGCGCGGATGGTCATTGTAATCCGTATTGGCCGAGGCCTCGGTCACATCGCCGTTCTCGACGATGCTGACGCCCGCGCCTTCGCGCGAAAAGATCGGCTTGACCACATGGCCGCGCTTGAACTGTTGGGCCACCTTGTCGAAGGCACCCGCCACCGCAGGCACCGGACGCCCGCCCGCGACAAGCGCGTCGGCCACGTCATCGGCGAAGAAGGCGGGCAGCAGGTTCGGATGGCCTTCGAACATCTGCCACAGCACCGGCAGGATGCCCTTGTTCGACACCAGCGCCTTCCAGGCGGGTTCCAGGAACAGACAGCCCGACCCCGCGATGTGGCGCGCGTAATCGTCGCGCAGAAGATCTTCCCACGGATAGAGCTTGAACAGCGTGCCGATCACCCGGTCCTCGGCATCGACGAACTGGCCGTCCTTGGTCACGCCCAGCTTGTCCAGGTCGCAGTAATGCGCCCCCATCCCGGCCTCGCGCGCGGCCCAGGCCATGGCCTCGACGGTGGCGTAATCCTCGGGGTTGTTGGCGGCGGCGGTGAAATGGATGTCGGTGTTGCGAGGAAACAGCGCGCGGAAGCGTTCGACCAGAGCCTCGTGGATGCCGTTGAACTGGTCGGCACCGCGCGGCAGCACGCCCGCCGCCAGTTGGTCTTCCAGCCATTGCCACTGGAAGGCCGCGCTTTCGTAAAGCGCCGTCGGCGTGTCGGCGTTGTATTCCAGCAGCTTTGCCGGGCCCTTGCCGTCATAGGCCAGATCCAGGCGGCCATAGATCTCGGGCTCATTACGGCGCCAACTGTCCGCCACCAGGTCGCGATGGGCATCGGGGATGCCCAGACGCTCCATCATCTCCTGGCTGGTCACGATCTCGGCCACGGCGTCGCGGCACATGGCGTGCAGGTCGGTCGAGGGCTCCTCGATGTCATCCTCGACCTGGCGCAGCGTGAAGCGATAGGCGGATGTTTCGTCCCAATAGGGCTCGCCATGCATGTCGGCGAAGGTGAAGCCGACTTCTTTCGCGGTGTCGCGCCACTGGGGCCGTTCGGGAAGGGTGATCTTTTGCATGAGCGAATCTGTAGCGCGGGACAAGGGGCGGGGCCAGATGAAACGCGCTTCAGGCGCCAAGGGGTCCGGGGCGGCGTTCCTCGGACAGCATGACGTTCGCCTCGACCTGTCCCACGCCGGGCAGGGTCATGATGCGGCGGCGCAGGATGCGTTCGAAATCGCTGATGTCCCGCGCGGTGATGCGCAGGCGGTAATCGAACTGGCCCAGGACGTGCTGGACGGTCTGGACCTCGGGGATGGCGGTGACGGCGCGCTCGAAATCTTCCAGGCTGGTGCGGCCCTTGGCGGCCAGGCGGATGCCCAGGAACACCGTCACGCCAAAGCCAAGCGCGGCATTGTCCACGATCACCCGCCGTCCGGCCAGAATACCGCTGTCGGTCAGCCGCTTGATCCGCCGCCAGGCGGCAGGCTGACCGATGCCCACGGCGCGCCCGACCTGGGCCGCGCTTTGGGTGGCGTCTTGTGCAAGGATGCGCAGGATCGCCAGGTCGGTCGCGTCGAGATCGCTCACAGCGCCAGTTCCCCACTGTCCTTGATGGTGGAGACCAGCATCAGCGCGTCGCTGTCCGACACATGCGGCAGCGTCAGGATCCGGTCGCGATAGATCTGCTGCCAATGCGCCATGTCCCGCGCGATCACCGACAGGCGCAGGTCCACGCTGCCCAGGAAGGTCTGGATCTCCGTCACCTCGGGCACCTTTCGCGCGGCGGCGATGAATTCGTCGAAGGCGCGGGGGCTGGTCTTGTCCAGGGTGAAGCGCAGGCTGACCTGCACCTCGTATCCCAAGGCGCGCCAGTCGATGCGGCCCTGGATGGCGGCGATCACGCCGGTCTCGCGCAGCTTTTCCAAACGGCGCCACAGGCTGGCGGGGGCGACACCGGCGCGTTCGGCAAGGATGGCGCCCGGCGCCTCGGGGTCGGCCAGCAGGTGGCGGATGATGCGGTGATCGGTGGCGTCAGGCATGATTTTTTCATTATAGCTATCAAATCGGCATGTCTATCGCACAAAAAGCCGCAGAATTGATATGAATAGATGCCATTTCCGTTCGGCTGACCGCTAGAACCGTCGCAATCGGAACGGAAAGGACTATCCCATGCGCGTTTACTATGACCGCGACTGCGACGTGAACCTGATCAAGGACAAGAAGGTCGCGATCCTGGGCTATGGCTCGCAAGGCCACGCCCATGCGCTGAACCTGCGCGATTCGGGCGCCAAGAACCTGGTCGTGGCGCTGCGCGAGGGTTCCCCCTCGGCCAAGAAGGCCGAAGGCGAGGGGCTGAAGGTCATGGGCATTGCCGAGGCCGCCGCCTGGGCGGATCTCATCATGTTCACCATGCCGGACGAACTTCAGGCCGAGACCTACAAGAAATACGTCCACGACAACCTGCGCGAAGGCGCGGCGATCGCCTTCGCCCACGGGCTGAACGTGCATTTCGGCCTGATCGAGCCGAAGCCCGGCGTCGATGTCATCATGATGGCCCCCAAGGGCCCCGGCCACACCGTGCGCGGCGAATATGTCAAGGGCGGCGGCGTGCCCTGCCTGGTGGCCGTCCATCAGGACGCCTCGGGCAAGGCGCTGGATCTGGCGCTGTCCTATTGCTCGGCCATCGGCGGCGGGCGTTCGGGCATCATCGAGACCGACTTCCGGGAGGAATGCGAAACCGACCTGTTCGGCGAACAGGCCGTGCTGTGCGGCGGTTTGGTCGAATTGATCCGCTGCGGCTTCGAGACGCTGGTCGAGGCGGGCTACGAGCCCGAGATGGCCTATTTCGAATGCCTGCACGAGGTGAAGCTGATCGTGGATCTGATCTATGAAGGCGGCATCGCCAACATGGACTACTCGATCTCGAACACGGCGGAATACGGCCAGTATGTCACCGGCCCGCGCATCCTGCCCTACGAGGAAACCAAGGCCCGCATGAAGGCGGTTCTGCAGGACATCCAGCAGGGCAAGTTCGTGCGCGACTTCATGCTGGAAAACGCCGTGGGCCAGCCGACGCTGAAGGCCTCGCGCCGCGCCAATGACGAACACCAGATCGAACAGGTGGGCGCCAAGCTGCGCGAGATGATGCCCTGGATCTCCAAGGGCAAGATGGTGGACCGCGCGCGGAACTGATCCGTCAAAGGCCGGGGGTTTCACACCCCCGGACCCCCGTGGGATATCTAACGTCCAAAGCAGGCCTGCGACGGACCGCAAATATCCTGGGGGGAGTCCGAAGGACGGGGGGCAACGCCCCCCTTTTTCATTCCGTGCCGATCTTGTCCTGCGTCCGCGTCTGGAAATCGCTGGCGTCGTGGCGTTCCCACAACTGCTGCGACGGCTCGCCCGAGATCTTGTTGACCATGATCCCGCGCTGCACGGCGGGACGGGCCGCGATCTCATCGTACCAGCGGCGGACATTCTTATAGATGCCCGCGTCCAGGAAGGTCGCCGCGTCACCATAGATCCTGCCCGCCACGACCTGCCCATACCAGGGCCAGATCGCCATGTCGGCGATGGAGTATTCATCCCCCGCCATGAAGCGGTGATCGGCCAGATGGCGGTTCAGCACGTCAAGCTGGCGCTTGGCCTCCATCGTGTAGCGGTCGATGGCGTATTCGATCTTGACCGGCGCATAGACAAAGAAATGCCCGAAGCCGCCGCCCAGGAAGGGGGCCGATCCCATCTGCCAGAACAGCCAGTTCATCGCCTCGGTCCGCGCCGCGGGATCCTGGGGCAGGAAGGCCCCGAACTTTTCCGCCAGATAGACCAGGATGGATCCCGATTCGAAGACCCGGCGCGGCGGCGATACGGAATGATCCATCAGCGCCGGGATCTTGGAGTTCGGGTTCACGGCCACGAAGCCGCTGCCGAACTGGTCGCCGTCGCCGATGCGGATCAGCCAGGCGTCGTATTCGGCGTCATGCCCGGCCTCCAGCAACTCCTCCAGCAAGATGGTGACCTTCTGGCCGTTGGGCGTGGCCAGCGAATAAAGCTGCAAGGGGTGCTTGCCCACCGGCAGGTCCTTGTCATGGGTCGGGCCCGCCACGGGCCGGTTGATGCTGGCGAACTGGCCGCCGTTCTCGCCCTTCTGGGTCCAGACCTTGGGCGGGGTATAGTCTTCGGTCATGACATCTCCTGAGGCTGGTTCGGGGGCAGGATGCGTGGGACCGGCTGGAACATCAACAGTCAAAACGCTGGCTTTTGTTCCCTTTATGTTCTAGCTTGGACCCATGCTGCCGCCCCGCAACCCCGACGAACGCCTGAAGGCCCGAGGCACCGACACCCGCCCCGATGGCCGGTTCGAGCCGCACCAAAGGATCCGCGAAGCCGACGGTTGGGACATCCCCGAGGAAAGCCATCTGCTGCGGACCGAGGTTGTGTCGGAACGCCCGCGCAGCATCATCACGCGCAACAGCTCGCCCGACATTGCCTTCGACCGTTCGGTCAATCCCTATCGCGGCTGCGAGCATGGTTGCATCTATTGCTATGCCCGGCCCACGCACGCGTATCTGGGCCTGTCGCCGGGCCTGGATTTCGAGACGAAGATCACCGCCAAGCCCGACGCCGCCGAACTGCTGGCGCGCGAACTGGCGCGGCCTTCGTATCGTCCGGCGCCGATTGCCTTGGGCACCAACACCGATCCCTACCAGCCGGTCGAATCGCGGCTGGCGATCATGCCCGGCATCCTGCGGGTGCTGTCGGACTGGAACCATCCAGCGACCCTGGTCACGCGCGGCCAGACCGTCTTGCGCGATCTTCCCCTGTGGGCGGAACTGGCGGCAAAGCGGATGGCGGCGGTGGGCGTCAGCATCACCACGCTGGACGCCAGCCTTGCCCGCGCGATGGAGCCGCGCGCCCCCGCCCCCGCCACGCGGCTGCGGATGATCCGCGACCTGTCCGCCGCAGGCGTGCCGGTCCGCGTGATGGTGGCCCCCGTCATCCCCGTCCTGACCGAGCCCGAGATTGAGGCGATCCTGACCGCCGCGCGCGAGGCGGGCGCCACCACCGCCAGCATGATCCCCCTGCGCCTGCCCCTGGAGGTCGCGCCCCTGTTCCGCGACTGGCTGGACCGCCACCGCCCCGGCATGTCCGCGCATGTGATGAACCGCGTGGGGGCGATGCGCGGCGAGCGCGACAACGACGCCCGTTTCGGACACCGCTTCCGGGGGCAGGGGGTCGAGGCTGACCTAGCCCTGCAGCGCTTCCGGCTGGCGCGCAGGCGGCTGGGCTATCACAAGGACCCGGCCCCCCTGGATTGCAGCCGCTTCGGCCCGCCGCCCAAGGCGGGGGAGCAGCTGTCGCTGTTCTGAGGCGGGACCGTCGGCAGGCATGTCGCGGTGCCGTTCCCCCGCCCGCGTGATCGGGTGCCATCAGAGACGGTGCCATTCCGCGACCACGATAGGCCAGCGCCCGCCGGTGGCGGGGCGGGCGCTGGCCGGGCCCTTGAGGCCCGGCGGTTCAGATGGCACACGCAACGTGTGGCGAAGGCGATGGCCTTCGCCATGTCAGTGGCGTGAGGACTGTTGATCGCCTCAGGCCCCCCGGTCCCGTTCGTTCTTGGCCCAGAGATAGCCGATGAAGGCGCCCTTCACGAAGCGCAGCAGGATCAGTGTCAGGACCGTGGTGATGACCCCGGTGATGACCAGCAGCATGACCGGGCTGGGCCGGAACAGCACCCAGGTGAAGCCGATCAGCGGGATCAGCAGCAGCAGCATGATCGTCATGGTGAAGAAGGCCGGGCCGTCGGCGGCGGGATAGCGGCCCAGGGGCGCGTGGCAGATCTCGCATTCCGAAGGCACGCGCAGATAGCCGCGCAGCAACTGGCCCTTGCCGCAATTGGGGCATTTGTTCAGCAGGCCCCGGCCGATGGCCGTCCTGCTGTCGCGTTCCTCGGTCATGGTTTCTGTCCGCCTTTTCTGGTCCTGTCCGGTCCTCAACCGGGCAGAACCCCATTTGGATGCGTCAGGTCCATGCGCCGGGGACGATTTTCAGGATCCGTCGCCCACAGAACTGAACCCGCCCAGCCGCGACGCGATCTCCTCCAGCGAGGGGCGGGGACCGGGGGCCCGGGTTTCCAGCGCCTCGCGCATGGCGCGCAGATGGGCGGGCGTGGTGCCGCAGCAGCCGCCGATGATGCGCACCCCCATGTCGCGGGCCAGGCAGGCGTAATCGGCCATGATGGCGGGCGTGCCGTCGTAATGCAGGTGCCCGTCCTCAAGGTGCGGGATGCCTGCGTTGCCCTTGGCGATGATCGGGCGTTCGTTGCCCGAGGCCACGAAGTCGCGCACCGTGCGCAGCAGATCCGCAGCACCCATCCCGCAATTCGCGCCATAGGCCAGGGGTGGGTTGGGCAGCCGTTCCACCAGGGCCGACAGTTGCGTCGAGGTCACGCCCATGATCGTCCGGCCCGCGGTGTCGAAGCTCATCATCCCGCACCAGGGCATGTCGGCCAGATGCGCGGCCTCGGCGGCGGCGCGGAATTCCTCGGCGCTGCTGATGGTTTCCACCCACAGCACGTCCGCGCCGCCTTCCTTCAGCGCCTCGGCCTGTTCGTGGAACATCTCGACCGCGCGGGCATGCGACAGGCTGCCGATGGGGGCCATGATCTCGCCGGTGGGGCCGATATTGCCCGCCACGATCACGCGGCGCCCCGAGGCATCGGCGATGTCGCGGGCCATGGCCGTGCCCGTCCGGTTCAGTTCGCGCACGCGATGGGCGGCGCCCTGCAGCCGCAACCGGCTGGCGTTGCCGCCAAAGGTGTTGGTCAGGAACAGGTCCGCCCCGGCATCCACGGCGTCCCGGTACAGGCGGCGCACCAGGTCGGGCCGCTCGGCGTTCCACAATTCGGGCGCGACATTCGAGGGCAGGCCCATGTTGAACAGGTTGGTCCCGGTCGCCCCGTCCGCCATCAGCCAGTCGCGGCCGGCAAGAAGCCGGCTGAGGGGGTCGGGCATCGGCTGTCCTTCAGCGTAATGCGAAATGTCCGTCCAGGGACGGCTGCCAATCATCAAGTCCATGATACGTCTGGTTCCGGCGGGAAACAATTTGGAACGAAACGAAAAAAGGCCGCGGCGGTTTCCCGTCGCGGCCCTGAACTTTGCGTGTGCGGTGGCCCCTTAGCGGTCGTAGTCGTCGCCCTCGTTCGCCGCGCCGATGTCGTCGAACAGTTCGGCGATCTCGAATTCGGCGGCGGCATCGGCCTCGGCGGCCAGATCCTGGATCGACTTGCCCTGCGCCTGCAGTTCAGCCTCTTCGGCGGAACGGGCGACGTTCAGGACGATGGTCGCGTCCACCTCGGGGTGCAGCACGACGCTGACCTCGTGCATGCCCAGGTCCTTGATCGGCTGGTTCAGCACGACCTGCTTGCGGTCCAGCGTGAAGCCGGCCTCGGTCGCGGCCTCGGCCGCGTCGCGGGTGGTCACGGAACCATACAGCGCGCCGGCGTCGGACGCCGAACGGATGACCACGAAGGTCTGGCCGTTCAGCTTGTCGGCGATCTTCTGCGCCTCGGCCTTGGATTCGGCGTTCTGCGCCTCCAGTTGGACCTTGCGGTTCTCGAAGGACTTGATGTTGGCCTCGGATGCGCGCAGCGCCTTGCCCTGGGGCAGAAGGAAGTTGCGGGCATAGCCTTCTTTGACGCGGACCACTTCGCCCATCTGGCCAAGTTTCGCCACGCGTTCCAGCAGGATGACTTGCATGTCCCCGTCTCCTTACTTCACGACATAGGGCAGCAGGGCCAGGAAGCGGGCGCGCTTGATGGCGCGGGCCAGTTCACGCTGCTTCTTGGCCGAGACGGCGGTGATGCGCGAGGGCACGATCTTGCCGCGTTCGGAAATGTAACGCTGCAGCAGGCGCGTGTCCTTGTAGTCGATCGCAGGCGCATTCTCGCCCGAGAAGGGGCAGACCTTGCGGCGGCGGAAGAACGGTTTGTTGGCCATCATCAGATCCTTTCAGTCCGCTCGCGGCGTTCGCCACGGTCGGCGCGGTCGCCACGGTCACGATCACCACGCGGGCGGTCGCCACGGTCGCCGCGATCCCCGCGGTCGCCGCGCTCGCGGTCGTCGCGTTTCTGCATCTGGACCGAGGGGCCTTCCTCGTGCTTGTCCACGCGCACGGTCATGACGCGCATCACGTCGTCATGCAGGCGGGCCAGGCGTTCCATTTCCTGGACGGCGGACGAAGGCGCGTCCGAACGCAGGAAGGCGTAATGGCCCTTGCGGTTCTTGTTGATCTTGTAGGCCAGGGTGCGCACACCCCAGTATTCGTTCTCGATGACGCGGCCGCCGTTGTCGGCAAGCACGGTCCCGAAATGTTCGATCAGCCCTTCGGCCTGCGTGTTCGACAGGTCCTGGCGGGCGATCAGCACATGCTCGTACAGAGGCATGGCATCCCTTTCAGTGTCAGGCGCATTTCATCGACGGGCCAGCCCTTCCGCACCCGTCACGAGAGGCTGCGCCGGTTGAAGGATCCGGGCGGAAGGATGCGGCTTTATAGCGGCGAATGCTGCGGATGCAAGGTGATTCGGGGTTGCCCGGCCCAGACACGGACCGGGCCAGGGGAGTTACCGCACCATCGGCTGGGGTTGCGGCGTCTCGGCGTTGCGCACCGGCAGGACCGGGTGGACGATCTGCGGCTGTTTGCCGGTCAGCGTGCCCAGGAAGGCCACGATCTCGTCGATCTGGGTTTCGGCCAGTTCCGTGCCAAGCTGGGACGAGGACATGATGTCAACCGCCTCGTGCAGATCCCAGACGGCGCCCGAATGGAAATAGGGCGCGGTCAGCGCGACGTTGCGCAGGGGCGCGGCGCGGAAGACATATTCGTCGTCCGCCGTCTGCGTCACGGCAAAGCGGCCCCGGTCGCCTTCCGGCAGGACCGATCCGCCCGGCCGCTCGATCACGCCGAAGGGATAGTAATCCTGCCCGCCCACGTTCACGCCCGCATGGCAGGCCGTGCAGCCCGTGTCCATGAAGGCCGCCAGCCCGCGCTTTTCCTGATCGGACATGGCGGCGTCGTCGCCCTTCAGGAACAGGTCGAAATCGCTGTCGGGGGTGATCAGGGTCGCCTCGAAGGCCTCGATGGCGCGGGCGAAGTTGTCGAAGCTGACGGGGTTTTCATCCTCCGGGAAGGCCGCCTTGAAGGCATCCACATAGCCCGGCATCGAGGTCAGCGTGCCCAGCAGGTTCTCGGGGGTGTTGTTCATCTCGACCCCGGCCTGGACCGGGCCCTTGGCCTGGGCCGCCAGATCCGGCGCCCGGCCGTCCCAGAACTGCGCGACGTTGAAGATCGCGTTCAGCATGGTCGGCGAGTTGCGCGGCCCCTGCTGCCAGCCATGCCCGATCGAGGTGGTCAGCCCGTCCACGCCGCCCAGGCCCACGTTGTGGCAGGACTGGCAGGAAAACACGCCCGACCGCGACATGCGCGGATCGAAGAACAGCATCGCGCCAAGCTCGACCCGTTCAGAGGTCAGGTCGTTGCCCGCCGGGGTCTGGGGCGCGTCGGGGATCGGCTGGAACCATTCCAGCGCGGCGGCGCGCAGGTCGGCGTCCGAAGGAAGCTCGCCTTGGGCAAGGGCGAGGGGCGGAACGGCGAAAAGCGCGGCGATGGCAAGAAGGGAGGTCTTCATGGCTGTCTCTCGTTGGGGGTTCGCGCGTCCAGGGCAAGGTCTGGCCGATATCGGCCGCCCCCGCCCTGATGCAGATCAAACCGGGGTGCTTGCGCCTTGTTCCCGGCCGCGCCACCATGGGGCCGCAGGCAATGGCGGGACGGCGGCGATGGCGCTTGAGGATGCGAAGAACCAGGTGGATCAGGCCTTTACGCGACGCGACCCGCGCGGGTTGTCCTTCGAGAACGCCTTTGGCGGGGCCACCAGCTTCCTGCGGCGGCGTTACACGAAGGATCTGGCGGGCGTTGACGTGGCGGTCACGGGCATCCCCTTCGACCAGGCGGTGACGCACCGCCCCGGCACCCGCTTCGGCCCCCGCGCCATCCGCGAGGCCTCGACGCTGCAACCTTACGATCCGCCCTATGGCTGGGGCTATGACCCGCTGTCGGCCCTGACGGTGGTGGATTACGGCGACATGGCCTTCGATTACGCCAACACGCGAGAGGTGCCTGCCCGGATCGAGGCGCATGTCGGCGCCATCCTGGACGCGGGCGCGGCGCCCGTGACGCTGGGCGGCGATCATTCCATCACCCTGCCGATCCTGCGCACGGTGGCCGCCCGGCACGGCCCGGTGGCGCTGATCCAGTTCGACGCCCATTCCGACACCTGGGCCGACGACGACCCCGAGCGGATCGACCACGGGACGTTCCTCTACAAGGCGATCCGGGAGGGGATGGTGGATCCGGCGGCCAGCGTGTCGGTCGGCATCCGCACGGAAAACCCCGACACCCTGGGCGTGACCATCCTGGACGCGGCGGGGGTCCACCGCGACGGCGTGGACGCCACGCTGGCCCGCATCCGCGCGGTGACCCAGGACCGCCCGGTTTATGTCACCTTCGACATCGACGCGCTGGATCCGGCCTTCGCGCCCGGCACCGGCACGCCGGTCTGGGGCGGGCTGGCAAGCTGGCAGGCGGCGGCGCTGCTGCGCGGGCTGGCGGGGGTGGACCTGATCGGCGGGGACGTGGTCGAGGTCTCGCCCCCCTATGACACGACCGGGGCCACGGCGATTGCCGGGGCGCATGTGGCGATGGAACTGATCGCGCTTTACGGCTGGACGCGGCGCTGATTGCGTCCCGCGGCGGCGGGGGGACTTCGCGTCCCCCCGCACCCCCCTGCGGGATATTTGCAGTCCAAAGCAGGCTTGCCGGTTTCGTGGCGCACGGGTAAGCCGCACCCATGTTGCCCGAAGATCGCCTGTCCCAGATCGTCCAGCGGTTCGAGTTTCTCGAAGCGCAGCTGAATGCCGGCGCGGCCCCCGACCAGATCGCCCGGATCAGCCGCGAATATGCCGAGCTGAAGCCCGTGGTCGAACAGATCGCCCGTTGGCGCGCGGCCCGGAACGACCTGACCGAGGCCGAGGCCATGCTGGCCGACCCCGAGATGCGCGACCTTGCCGCCGACGAGCTGTCCCGCCTGCGGGACGAGATGCCTGTGCTGGAACAGGCGCTGCGCATCGCCCTGCTGCCCAGGGACGCCGCCGACGCCCGCCCCGCCATCATCGAGATCCGCCCCGGCACCGGCGGGGACGAGGCCGCGCTGTTCGCGGGCGACCTGCTGTCCATGTATCGCCGCCATGCCGAACAGCAGGGCTGGACCTTCCAGATGCTGGACCTGACCGAATCCGACCTGGGCGGCGTCAAGGAGGCCGTGGCGCGGGTCGAGGGCGAGGGCGTCTTCGCGCGCCTGAAATACGAATCCGGCGTCCACCGCGTCCAGCGGGTGCCCGAAACCGAATCGGGCGGGCGCATCCACACATCCGCCGCGACCGTGGCCGTCCTGCCCGAGGCCGAGGAGGTCGATATCGACATCCCTGCGGGCGACATCCGCATCGACACCATGCGCGCGTCCGGGGCGGGCGGGCAGCACGTCAACACCACCGATTCGGCGGTGCGCATCACCCACCTGCCCACCGGCATCGTCGTCACCAGCAGCGAGAAGTCCCAGCATCAGAACCGCGCCAATGCCATGGCCGTGCTGCGCGCGAGGCTCTACGACATGGAACGCTTGCGCGCCGATGCCGAGCGGGCCGCCGACCGCAAGTCGCAGGTGGGTTCCGGCGACCGCAGCGAACGGATCCGCACCTACAACTTCCCGCAGGGGCGGATGACGGATCACCGCATCAACCTGACGCTTTACGCGCTGGACCGGATCATGGCGGGCGACCTGGGCGAGATCATCGACGCCCTGACCGCCCATGACCAGGCCGCCCGCCTGGCTGCGCAGGAATGAACCTGCGGGACGCGCGCGCGGGTGCCGCCCGGCGCCTGGCCGCCGCCGGGATCGAGGGCGCGGCGCGCGACGCCGACCGGATCCTGGCCGCCGTCCTGGGGGTGGAACCGGGACGGCTGCGGATCATCGACCGCGACCTGACGGCTGACGAACTGGCCCGGCTGGACCATGGCATCGCCGCCCGCGCCGCGCGCCAGCCTGTCGCGCAGATCGTGGGCTTCCGCGACTTCTACGCCCATCGCTTCCGCGTCACCCGCGACACGCTGGACCCGCGTCCTGAAACGGAAACGCTGGTGCAGGCGGCGCTGGAACTGCCCTGGACCAGCGTGCTGGATCTGGGGACAGGGACGGGGGCGATCCTCATCTCGCTTCTGGCGGCGCGGCGCGGGTCCGTGGGGCTGGGCACCGACATCTCGGGCGCGGCCCTTGATGTGGCGCGGGGCAATGCCCAGATGATCGGGGTGACGGCCGGCTTCGCGCAGGCCGACTGGTATGACGGGGTGACGGGGCGCTTTGACCTGATCGTCTCGAACCCGCCCTATATCGCGTTGTTCGAAATGGCGGACCTTGCCCCCGACGTGCGGGACTGGGAACCGCATGGCGCGCTGACCGACGGGGCCGACGGGCTGACCGCCTATCGCGCCATCGCTGCGGGGGCGGCCCGCCACCTGACCCCCGGCGGGCATGTGCTGGTGGAAATCGGGCCGACCCAGGGGGCCGCGGTTTCGGCCATCTTCACCGAGGGGGGGGCGGAAACGCGCGTGATCGCCGATCTGGACGGGCGCGATCGTGTCGTTTCGGCCCGGTTTCCGGCCTGAATGCCGGGAATTGCGGGCTTTCCACACGATTTCGCTTGTCAGCCCCCGCCCGGCATGTTTAGTCGCCCTTGTGCAGGGGGCAGCGATGCCGCCGCACGGGTCAGCCTGAAAAAGCCGATTCCCTGATGGACGCCTTGCCGCGTTCGTTCGGGGCCCCGGCGCGGGCTGAACGGCGAATCGCCCCTTCTTGCGCCGCCGGTCGCCCGCGAAGACGTCCAGATCCCTGGAAAACCGGATCAACTGGAACCACATACAGACAGACTGATGAGATCATCGAAATCCCGTTCGCGCAACAAGTCGAACCGCCAGCGCACGCTGGGCAATATCGTCAATCGCGTCTTCGACAGCTCGGGCCCCGAGGGCAAGGTGCGCGGAACGCCCCAGCAGATCATCGACAAATACCTGACCCTGGCGCGTGATGCGCAACTGTCGGGTGACCGCGTGGCCGAGCAGGCCTTCCTGCAGCACGCCGAGCATTACACCCGCATGCTGGGCGAGGCGCAGAAGGAGATGGCCGAGCGCCAGCAGCTCCACCAGAGCCGCCCCGATGGCGATGATGCGCGCGAAAGCCAGCCGAACGGCAACAACGGCCATCAGTACCGCGACAATGGCGGGCGCGACGACCGCCGGGATGAGAACCGCCGCGACGATGGCCGTCGTGAGAATGGCGGGCGCGAGAATGGCGGCCGCGAAAACGGCTTCCGCGACAATCGGAACAGCCGCGACCAGCAGTCCGACCATGCCCCCCGCGAACAGGGCAACCGCGAACAGGCCAGCCGTGACCAAGCCCCGCGCGAACAGGCCAGCCGTGAGCAGGGCCGGGACCACGGGAACCGGGAGCAGCCGCGTTCCGAACCCGTGGCCGAGGCGCGCGAAGACCTGCGGCCCGCGCCGCAGCCGGAACTTGCCCTCCAGCCGCAAGCCGAAGCGCAGCCCGAACCGCAGCCCGAAGGCCTGCCGGATGCCCTGACCATCTCTGAAGACGAGGCCGCAGGCCCGGTCGAGACGCCCGAAGCCGCGGCCAAGCCCGCCCGCAGCCGCGCCCCCCGCGCGCCGCGCGGCGACAAGCCCGCAGCGCCCCGGACCCCTCGGGCCCGCCGCAAGGCCCCCGAAGGCGAGGCGAAGGCGGAGGATGCCCCCGCCGCCAGCGAGGAATAAGAAAAACAAGGCCGCGGCATCCGCCAGCGGCCTTTTTCATCAGCCCTGACGCGCGGCCTGCAAGGCGCGGGCCAGCGCGCAGAAGCGTTCCAGGTCGATCTCCTCGGCCCGCGCGGTGGGCGGGATGCCTGCCTGTTCCAGCAACGATTCGATCTGCGGATGCAGGCCCCGCAGGGACGCGCGCAGCATCTTGCGCCGCTGGTTGAAGGCGGCGGCCGTGACCTGCGACAGCACCGCCGGATCGGCCGGATAGCGGGGCGCGGGCAGGGCCGTCAGGTGGACCACTGACGAATGGACCTTGGGCGCGGGCACGAAAGCCTCGGGCGGCAGGGTCATGACGATGCGCGCGTCCGCCCGCCATTGCGCCAGCAGGGCCAGGCGGCCATAGGCCTTGCTGCCCGGCGCGGCGACGATGCGTTCGGCGACTTCTTTCTGGAACATCAGCGTTAACGACTGCCAGAAGGGCGGCCAGTCCGGGGGCGTCAGCCAGCGGATCAGGAGTTCGGTGCCGACATTGTAGGGCAGGTTCGCGGCCACCCGGATCGGAGGGGTCAGATGCGCCAGAGGGTCAATCTCCAGCGCATCGCCGTGGATCACGGTCAGTCGGCCGGGATGGGCCTCGGCGATTTCCTGCAGCGCGGGCAGGGCGCGGGCGTCCTTTTCGATGGCCAGCACATGGCGCGCCCCTTCGGCCAGCAGCCCGCGCGTCAGCCCGCCGGGGCCGGGGCCGATCTCCAGCACGTCGCATTGCGACATGTCGCCCGCCTGCCGGGCGATCTTGGCGGTCAGGTTCAGGTCCAGCAGGAAGTTCTGGCCCAGCTGCTTCTTCGCCCGAAGGTCGTGGCGGGCGATCACTTCGCGCAGCGGGGGCAGGTTGTCGATGGTACTCATTGCGGCAAGGCCGGGGGTTTCACACCCCCGGGCCCCCGTGGGATATTTAGGGTCCAAATCAGGATCATCTGCGCGCCGCCGCCATGTCGCGGGCCATGCGCAGGGCGGCGCTGGTGGATGCGGGGCGGGCCAAGCCCTTGCCCGCGATGTCGAAGGCCGTCCCGTGGTCGGGCGAGGTGCGGATGAAGGGCAGGCCCAGCGTCACGTTCACCCCATGGTCGAAGTCCAGCGTCTTGATCGGGATCAGCGCCTGGTCGTGATAGGCGCAGATCGCCGCGTCATAGCGGGCGCGGGCGGGGGCGTGGAACATCGTATCGGCAGGCAGGGGGCCGGTCAGGTCCAGGCCCTCGGCCCGCAGGCGGTCCAGCAGGGGGGCGATGCGGTCCGCTTCCTGGCGGCCCATGGTGCCGCCTTCGCCCGCATGGGGGTTCAGGCCCGCGACCGCCAAGCGCGGCGAGGGGATGCCGAAATCGCGGATCATCGCGGCATGGGTGATGCGGATCGCCTGTTCCAGCACAGGATCGGTCAGGGCCGCGGGCACGTCCTCCAGCGGGATGTGGATCGTCGCGGGCACCACGCGGCAGGGCGGCGTCACCGTGGTCGAAGCCAGCATCATCACGACCGGCACATCCCCCGCCAGATGCGCGAGGTATTCGGTATGGCCGGGAAAGGCGAAGTCTGCCCCTTCCTTCAGCGCCTGCTTGCTGATGGGCAGGGTGCAGATGCCTGCCGCCTGTCCCGTTATCGCCAGATCCACCGCGCGGGCGATCACTTGGATTACCCCCGCCGCGTTGGCGGGATCCGGGCGGCCAGGGGTGGCGGGCGCGGCGAAGTCGTGGCGCAGCACGGGCAGGTGGCCCGCAGGCACCGGGTCACCCGGCGCGGCGATTTCGGTGAAGGCCGTGCCCGCGGGCAGGTGGCGCGGATCGCCCATCCAGGCGAAATCCACGCCGGAGGCCAGCGCCTGCGGGGCCAGTTCCGGGCCGACGCCCGCAGGCTCGCCGCAGGTCAGGATGATGCGGCGGGCACTCACGGGCGGCGGATGACGGCGTCGGCGCGCAGTTCGGCCAGATAGGCCTCGGCTGCGGCATTGGCCTTGCGGTTGAAGATCTCGTCGCGGACGGCGTCGCGCGTGGGCAGGGGGTTGGCGCCGGGCACGGCGGCCTCGACCCCGTCGTCGGGCAGGGCGGTGGTGGCCACGTCATTCGCCATCTCGGCCACCAGGGCGGGCTGGCGGGAACACAGCATCACCAGATCGGCGCCGTTCCCGTAATCGACCACGCCCGCCTCGTCCCGGTCCATCACCGCCAGGCGCTGCGCGACCAGCGTCGGGATCGCGCCCTGCGAGACGGTCTGGCGCTGCACCTGCGCCGCCGCCTGCGGCCCTGCCTGCACGTAAAGGTCGTCGCAGCTGCGCGTCCGGGCGGCCAGGGTCGCGGCCTCGGCCGCCGTTGCCAAGCGCAGCACCGCATAGTCGATCACCTGCTCGGTCGCGCCGGGGCGCAGCGTGCCCTGGCTGTCGCGCAGGTGGAACAGTACGACCGCGCCTTCCACGGTCAGGGGCTGCGTCGTCTGGCCGGGCTGCAGGGCGGTGATGATGGGGCGCAGGGCCGGGGGCAGGTTGTCGATATTCACCCAGGCCAGGCGCCCGCCCGCCCGCGCCGATTCGGCGGCGGAATACTGCCGCGCCGCGGCCTCGAACTGGTCCGAGGACAGGTTGGATCCGGCGATCTGGCGCGCCAGGTTCATGGCCTGCTGTTCCTGGCCCGGAGGCGCGGGGATGATCAGTTCCGAAATCAGCACTCGCGACAGGATCGGCGTCTCGACCTGCTTGCGCAGTTCCTGGTCCACCTCGGCGTCCGAGACCTTGATGCGCGGCACCACGCGTTCGCGGATGACCGACCGCCAGACAAGCCCCGCGGCGACGAAATCGCGATAGGCCTGGGGCTCGACCCCGGCGCGTTCCAGGGCGGCGGTGAATTCGGCCGCCGACAGGCCGGCGCGGCTTGCGAATTCCTCAAGCCCGTTCTGCAGGCCTTCCTCGGTCGGCACGATGCCAAGCTGGCGGGCGGCGAAGCTGCGCAGCCGGTCATCGACCAGGGCCTTCTGCGCCTCGGCCTCGGTGGTGTTCGGCGCACCCAGGATCTGCATGAAACGCTGGCGCTGCCCGACCTCGTAGCGGGTGATGGCGGCGTTGTTGACATAGACCACCGGCTCGAACGGGTTCTGCGCCAGGATCGGCGCGGGCGCTGCCGTCAGGGCGGCCGCCAAGGCGAGGCTGGAAAGGAAATGCCGCATCTGCTGCCCCTTTGTGTTCGTTTCTTGGCCGGAGACTAGCGCATGCAGGACCGGCGCGCCACCGTGCCCGGCAGGTCTTCCTGCACGCCGAAGCCGCCCAGCCGCACCGACAGCCCGACGCTGGTTTCCGGCCGTACGCTGTCCGAACTGGTGAAGCGGCGCGACAGGCCCATCTCCACCGTCAGGCATTCGTTGCGATAGGTCACGTCCAGCGACGCGCGCTGCGCCCGGTCGGCCACGAAGTCATAGCGCGTTTCGGCATTGCCCCACCAGCCGTCGCGGATCTGCCAGCCGACATTGGCGACCAGTTCGCTGATGTCGGGAAGCTCGACGGCGTTTCCGCTGTCGCCGTCCAGCCACAGGTGCCCCGCTGACAGTTGCAGGTCGTCGCGCAGCCAGCCCAGCCGCAATTCGTTGCGCGACATGTTCAGGTCGTCGCCGAACAGCGCCCGGTTGGCGATGGCAAGGCCCGTGCCGCTGTCGTACTGGGCCGAGACCAGCCAGTCCGAGCTTCGCCCGGACAGGGCCGATCCTTCGGGAAAGGCCTCGTCGGGGTCGGCGCGCAGCACGCGGCCCCCGGTCAGGGCCAGCGACCAGCCGGTCGGGTCGATGCGCGTCCAGGTCACGCCCAGATTGGCGCGAAGCCCGCTTTCGCGCGCGTCCCAGCCGGGAAAGCGGTTGTCGGAAAACAGGTTGCCCTCGTCGAACTCGATCAGGCGGCTGTCCTCGTTCGGGATGTCGCCGTCACGGCCGGAAGGCGAATACAGGATCTGGGCCACGGGCTCGACCATGTGGGTGGCGCCGTCGCTGCCGCCGATCAGCGGCCAGCGCAGTTCGACCCCCAGCATCGGGTCGGCGCGGGCCACCAGGTCGTCGTAACGGCTGTCCTGCGCGATGCGATAGATGTCGGCATCGAACCCCGCCAGGGCCGCGCCCACCACGCCGCCCGGCAGGATCTCGCTGCGGCGCCAATCAAGGCCCACCGAGGCGCGCGCCATGTCGCGGCCCACTTCGTCCCGGTCCGAAGGGCGGCGATGCGCGTGGACCGACCATTCCAGCAGCCCCTGGCCGCCGATGTAATCGGGGGTGAAGCGGCGCTGCCAGATCACGTCGGCCACCTGCGCGGGCGAGGTGCTGTTGTTTTCGTCGTCGCGCAGGGAATGATAGTTGCCGGCGCGGCCGAAGAACAGCTTGTCGCGGGTGATGCGTTCCAGGGTGAAGCCGCTCCACAGCCGGTCGGCCTCGGTGATGTCATAATCCAGCAGATAGCCCCGGTCGGACGCCGCCTGCACCTGCACGCCCAGGCGATAGCCGCGCGGCAGATCGACCAGGGCATTACCGAAGATGTATCCCCGCGTCTCGCCCGGATCGATGTCGTCGCGGCTGATCGCGCCGTTCCATTCGGTCACGGCATTGGCCCAGGCCTGACGATAGCGCAGTTCCAGCGTCCGCGTCCGGCTGGCCGAGACATAGGGCGTGACCGTCACGTCGGCATGATCGCCCAGCGTCACGAAATAGGGCAGCTTGATCCCGAAGCCCAGGCCCGAGGTGGTGCGGAACTCGGGCCGCAGGAAGCCCGTGCGGCGTTCCACCGTGGGATCGGGCGCGGTCAGCGCGAAGGGCGCGGCGGCCAGGGGGATGCCGAAGGCGCGGAATTGCGGGTGGTCGAAGGTGATCAGCCGGGTTTCCGCGTCATGGGTGATGGTGCGGGCGCGGATTTCCCACAGGGGCGTCGGGTCGCTGGCGCAGATCTGGCAGGAGGACGCGACCACATGGCGCAGGTTGGTCATGCGCCCGTTGCCGGTCCGCGTCAGTTCCGTCGCGGCCAGCTGCAATTCGCGGGCCAGCACCAGCCGCGCGCCGCGGATGATGCCGTCCTGCAGCTTGCGGTCCAACTGGCCCGAATCGGCGATCAGCACGGCCTCGGCGTCCGGGTCGGCGGCGCCGGGGCGCGACAGGTGGATCGGCCCCTCGATGGTCAGGTCGCCCGAGGCGCCGTCCACGACGATGCGCGACGCGACCAGCCGCGCGCCCTGGTACCAGACCACCACGCCCCCCGCCGCGATCAGCGTCCGGTCGCCCTGCAGGACCATGCTGTCGGCCAGCACGGTCGCCGCGTCGTCCGGCGGCCCGCCCGTGTCGCGGCCGGGCAGGGTCACGTCTGCATCGGGCGCGCTTGCCTGAAGCCGCGCGGCCTCGGGGGTGCGGTCGCCCAGGATGTTGTTGCCCAGGGGATCGGCGGCGGGGGCCAACGCGGCCTCGCCGCTCCAGCCGAAGGCTCCGGGGCCGCTGACGCTGCCCGCGCCCAGGCCCGGATCCTGGGTCAGGACCGTCTGGGCAAGCGCCGTTTCGGGCGCCACGCCGGGCAGCAGCGCCAGCCCCAGTGCCCAGGACTTCAGAATGCGGCCCTTCATCCGTCCTCCCGCGCAAGGATCAGCGCCATGGCCAGCAACCCGCCCACCAGCGGCGGCGTCCAGCCTGCCAGCCAGGGCGGCACCTGGCCGTTGTCGCCCAGAACCTGCGCCAGATTGCGCAGAAAGAACAGCCCGATCCCGGCTCCGAAGGCCAGCAGCACCGCGCCGCCGGTGTTCCTGCCCCGCACATGCTGCATGGTGAAGGCGGCGGCGATCAGCACCATGGCGGCCATCAGGAAGGGCCGCGCCAGTTCCATCTGCAGCCAGACCTTGTGGCGCGCGGCCGAAAAGCCCGCGCGTTCCAGCCCGGCGATGAAGCCCGGCAACTGCCAGACCGGCACGGCCTCGGGGCGGCCGAAGCCCTCGCGGATGCGCTGCGCGGTCAGGTCGGATGCAAGCTCCATCCGCGCGGCGGTGGTGGCGGCGGCCTGCGGGTTGGCTTCGGTCAGGGGATAGTTGCGCACATCGGTCAGATCCCACTTGCCGGGAACCAGCCGGGCTTCGCGCGCCTCGACCCGGCGGACGGGGCCGCGGGCTTCGTCGAAGACCATGAAGGTCGCGTCGTAAAGCGTCGTCGCGTCGGGGCTGGCGCGGCGGGCGCGGATGACGATCTGGCCCGCTTCCTCGGAGCCCTCGACCACGGCCTGGCGCAGCCAGACGGCGCTGTCGCCCACCGACACGGTCTGGCGGCTGGCGCGTTCGATCCCCGCCACGGCCTCGTCGAAGCGCGCGCCGGTCACGGCGACCAGGGGGTTCAGGAAGGCCACCGTCAGCGCGCCCACCAGCACGGCGGTGATCGCCGGCGCCGTCACCACCTTCAGCGCCGACCGCCCCGACGCGCGGATCGCCACCATTTCGGACGTGCGCGCCAGGTTCAGGAACAGCGCAATCCCCGCCAGCACGGTCAGCAGCGGCAGGATCGAATAGAAACTGGAGGCGACATTCAGCCCCGCCAGCCCGAAGGCGCCGCCCAGGCCGATGTCGCGGTCGGCGAAACGGCGGATCATCTCGATCATGTCGATCAGCAGAAGGATCAGCAGGAAGACCCCCGCGATGGTCACGAAGGACCGCAGGAAGCGCCGCGCGACATAGCGGGCCAGGATCATGCGGCGGTCCCCCCCCGATGCGAACCGTGCCTCAAGCGGCGCGGCCTGCCCGCCAGCCACAACAGCCCGCAGCACAGCGCCGCGCCGATCAGCGCGGGCAGGTACAGGACCGCCCACAGCGACGGATCCCTCCCAGCCTGGTTGGCGGCGGCATTGGTCAGGAACTGCACCAGGATCAGCCCGCCGATCGCCCACAAGACCTGCCGCCAGACGCCGAATCGCGAATAGCCGCCGATCAGCAGCGTGGCAAAGCCGATCATCGCGGCGATGGGCGACAGCAGCGGCTGGGCGATCCGCTCATGCGCCTCGCGCCGGGCCTCGGGCGCGGTGGCGCCGGTGGCGGCCAGCAGATCCGCATCGGGGTTCAGCAGCCGCAGCGTGCCGTAATCGCGCAGGTCGCGGCCCTTGCGCGCCCCGCCGGTGAACAGCGCCCCCACGTCATAGCTGAATTCCTGGAACCGCGTCACCGCCAGCGACTGCCGCCCGCCCGCCTGCCGCAGGTTCTGCGACATGCCGCGCAGCAGGATCAGCACCGGGCCGGTCTCGGCCCGGACCACCAGCGCCTCCTCCGAGGTATAGATCACCTGGTTCGACGGATCGCGCGCGTCCTCGATGAACAGATCCAGCAACCGGCCGTCGCTGGCGATGTCGCGGATGAACAGCGTGATCCCGTCGGCCGGATACTGGAAGGTGCCGGGGCGCAGGAACCGCTCGGTCACGTCCTGGGCCAGTTCCGCCTGCCGCTCGGCCAGCCGCGCGCGGGCCATGGGCACCAGCCCGTGGACCAGCACCGCCACCATCAGTCCCGCGAAGACCCCGAAGACCAGCACCGGCCGCGCCAGCCGCCAGGGCGACAGCCCCGCCGCCTGCATCGCCACCAGCTCCGATTCCCCCGACAGCCGGTTCGTGCCGTAAGCCGTCGCCGCAAAGGCCGCGACCGGCAGCACGACGGAAATCACCAGGGGCAGCGTCAGCGCCGTGAATTCCAGCACCACCAGCGCGGTCTGCCCGTCGCTCAGCAGGTCGTCGAACAGGCTGACGGCGCGGTTGATCCAGTAGACCGACACCAGCACCAGCGCGAAGAACCCGAACAGGGTCAGCAACTGGCCGAGGATATAGCGGTCGATCCGGGGCATGGGATGGGGAATGTCCTTCAGGCAGGCGCGTCATGTTCTGCTTAGCGGCAAGGGCGGCTCTGGAAAAGGGTGCGCGGGGCGTCTAGGCTTTCTTCCGCAAATGATGAGGACGCCATGACCCACCCCGTCGAGATCACCTTTTCCGAAATCGCCGCCGACCGGCTGGCCAGCCACGAAGGGCGGGTGGCGATCGTCGTCCAGCCGGGGGGCAGGCTGCCCCAAGGCCTGCCGCGGGCTGCGCGCGAGGCCGCGCAGCGGGCGATGGAATCGAAGGCGGGCAAGGGGTTGAAGCCCGGCGCGGCGCTGGAACTGGCCTTCCCGGCGGGCATGGCGGCCGAGGCGCTGACGCTGGTGGCGCTGCCTGCCGGGGCCACCGTGACCGAGGCGCGCAAGGCGGGCGCGGCCATCGGCGCCAAGCTGGGAAAGACCCATACGCTGGTGCTGGCGGGCGGGCACAAGCTGGCGGGTGAAATCGCCCTTGGCATCGCGCTGCGCGGCTATGACTTCTCGGTCTACCAGACCAAACCCGCGGAAGGGGGCGAGGAGGCGGGCGCCGACCCGATCCCGCAAAGCGTCACGCACGAACCCGAAACCGCCGTGATGGCCGATGCCCAGGCCGACAGCGCGCCCGAAACCCCGTCCGAGCCGGTCAGCGAAAAGGCCCGCGTGACCTTCATGGTCAAGGATCCCGAAACCCTGGCCCGCACCGCCCAGGACGCGGCGGCGGTGGCCGAGGGCGTGTTCTTCACCCGCGACCTGGTCAACGAACCGGCCAACGTCCTGACCACCACCGACTTCGCCGACCGCCTGAAGGCGATGGAGGAGATCGGCCTGTCTGTCGAGGTGCTGGAGGAAGACCAGCTTGCCGAACTGGGGATGCGCGCGCTGCTGGGCGTGGGGCAGGGGTCGGAAAGCCCCTCCAAGGTCGTGGTGATGCGCTGGAACGGCGGCCGGGACGAAGCGCCGCTGGCCCTGGTCGGCAAGGGCGTCGTCTTCGATACCGGCGGCATCTCGATCAAGCCTGCGGCGGGGATGGAGGAGATGACCATGGACATGGGCGGCGCGGGCGTCGTGGCGGGCGTCATGCGCACGCTGGCCCTGCGCCGGGCGAAAGCCAATGTCGTGGGTCTGGTGGGCCTTGTGGAAAACATGCCCGACGGCAAGGCGCAGCGTCCGGGCGACATCGTGCGGTCGATGAAGGGCGACACCATCGAGGTCATCAACACCGACGCCGAAGGCCGCCTCGTGCTGGCCGACGTGCTGTGGTACGCGCAGACGCGCTTCAACCCCTCGGCCGTGATCGACCTGGCGACGCTGACCGGCGCCGTCATCATCGCGCTGGGCCATGACAACGCGGGCGTGTTCTCCAACGACGACGCGCTGGCCGACACCATCCTGGCCGCCGCGCGGGCCGAGGGCGAGGGCGCCTGGCGCCTGCCCCTGGGCCAGCCCTACGACGCGCTCATCAAGTCGCGCCTGGCCGACATGAAGAACACCGGCGGCCGCGCGGCGGGGTCCATCACCGCGGCGCAGTTCCTGCAGCGCTTCATCCGCAAGGGCACCCCCTGGGCGCATATCGACATCGCGGGCGTGGCCCTGCCGCCCGCCGCCACCGACCTGGCCCCCAAGGGCGCGACCGGCTGGGGCGTGATGACGCTCGACCGCCTGATCCGGGATCGGTACGAGAGCCGCTGAGCTTCCAGGTCGCAGCGCAGCCATGACGGTTCCCGATCCAGCGGCCAGAGTGCATTTTTTCCGGGAACTGGACGGGGACCGGACCGGGCTGGCGCAGATCGGTGACGGCTTTGTCAAGTTGAGCTTTTTCGGCTTCGATACGCTGGTCGAGCATTCTGACGACCAGCCCGTGCATGTCGTGATGGACGACGGAAGCGTCCTTTCGCTGCACCAAAACCAACGCGTCCCTGTTTCGGTTGTCCTTGGGGACCAGGGCGAGCCCCGCGTTTCCCGCGCCGAAGTGGTCTCTCGTCTTGCGCTGATTGGGTCCGATCCTTGGCGCGCGGACCAGCCGGTCCGGTGCGTCTCCTTCTGCTGCCCGGATGCCGACCACCTTTTCAAGCACGTCGAAAAACAACGACGCATCATCCAGGCAGGATCGCTTTCCGACGATGATCTCCGCTTGCTCTATGTTTCAGCCGGCGAGGCAATCTATGGCGCTGACCATGTGATCAAATCGCGTCTTGGCGACCCCGTCCCCCAGATCGACGGGATACGGTTCTGGATCGGGTTTCCCGGCGGCTGCCCGTTGGATGACGTGCGGCAGCGTTTGACAAGGTATCTGTCGTTTTTGACCTTTATCGCCAACCGCCGGATCGCGCCCCAGTCTGTCTGCATGGTCAAGGCGATGGCACAAGGCGCCTTTCAGCCTGAACACAAGGTCGTCTGGTCCTGGCCCGCCCCCGGACCCCAGAGCGAACCATGCCCTGTCTGGAGGGCTCCGTTCGTGGCACAGGAAGACGACGACCTTGCCGCCATGGCCCAGGGCCTGTCCTGCTGGATCGAACGCGCCGATACCTGGCAAGCAGCCTGTGTCCGCATGACGGCCTGTCTCGGATCGACCGAGGAGATCGTCAGCGAGCGCCTTCTGGCTGCATGGCGGTGGTTCGAACGCCTGCCGGATACGAAGGAACGGAAGGTTCTGGATCGCGAAGCAATCACGCCCCTTGTCGATGCGGCGTTCGCTGCTGCACAGGAAAATGGCCTCGATATTTCCAGAGAGCGCATCGACGGCAAGCTGCAGGAGCTTCGCAACGAAAGCTTCAGGCAAGTCGTTCACAGGCTTGTCCGCAGTGCGGCAGCAAGCGCAGGGCTTGGCGACATTGCCAGCGACCTGCAGACGGACATCATCGCGGGCCGCAGATTGCGCGGAGATGCGGCGCATGGGCGTCTTGCAAAGCCGGGCCAGCAAAACGCCGTTCAACTTGTTCGTTCCGCATCCGCCACAAAGGCCTTCTGCTTTCTCTTCACCGCCAGGGATCTTCCCCTGGCACCAACGCGCCGGGAACGGCTGAGGCACCACCCCCTGGTCGCCGATTACAGCCGCCTGCTGGCGGCAAACCGGCAACCCTCGCCATGACCCCGGCGCACCCGCATCGCACCTCCCCGCAACACCCACCGCGCGCAAGCGGTGTACGCCCTGTGTACGCCCCGTGCACCGCCGGTTGCCGCATTGTGCGGCTCTTTTCCCAGCATTTGCTGGCGATGCCGCCCCTGCCGCATCGCCCCGCGCAACAGGGCACCGCGCGCCCCTGTTGCGCGCAACGCCGCGCGCACCCGGAGGCCCCATGGGCAACGCGCTCTTCTATCACCTGACCCGCTCGCCCGCCGAAAGCCTGCTGCCCGTGCTTCTGGCCAAGTCGCTGGCGGCGGGCTGGCATGTGGAACTGCGCGGCACCGATCCCGCGCGGATGGAGCGGCTGGATCTTCACCTGTGGCAGGGCGACGGCTTCCTGCCCCACGGGCTGGCGGGTGGGCCGCATGACGCGCGCCAGCCGGTGCTGCTGACGCTGGCCGGACAGGCGGCGGCGAACAGCCCGGCCTGCCTGATGGCGCTTGACGGGGCCGAGGTGGCGCCCGCCGAATGTGCGGGGCTGGAACGCGCCTGCATCATCTTCGACGGAGGCGACGCGGCCGCCACCGCACGGGCGCGCGACCAGTGGCGCGCCCTGACCGGCGCGGGCGTGGCCGCCGAATACTGGTCCGAGGAAGGCGGCCGCTGGGAACGCAAGCGGTAAGGGTCAGCAGTGATCGCGCCCGAAGGCCATCGCCTTCGTCCGCGCTGTTCCCTCCACCATGGCCATCGGCGCCCGCCTTCCGATGCGGGTGTCCCAGACCCGACGATTTACCGCTTGCGATTCGGGGCTCGGATCGGGCATCGCTTGGCGATGCGCCGCCTGCTCCATCAGCTTCCCGGCTTGGCCTTCATGGCCCTGCTGGCTGTCGCCTTGGCGACAGGCATGGCCGCGCGCCCCGTCCCGTCCGAGATGGACCTGCGGCTGGATGCCTGGGTCATGGCGGGCGGGTCGCTGGACGATCTGTGCGGCGATCACGGCGCGGATCACAAGGACGGGCATTGCCCCTTGTGCAACCTTGCCGCGCCGACCGGCCTGCCGCCTGTCACGGCGTCCCTGCTGGATGCCGAACAGCGGATCCTGGCCAGCATCGTCCTGCCGCAGATCCGCCGCGCGGCGGGACACGCGCGCGACCCCGCCACGCCGAAACGCGGCCCGCCCCACCTGATCTGAGCCAAAGCCGCGCCGCCCGCAGGGGCTGGCACATGCCGTCTTTCTTCAGGTCAAACCCATGTCACAGATCACCTATCCCGCGCGGCCCGGCGCTGCCCGCGCCTCGCTGCGCCCGTTCCTGCTGCGGATGCATTTCTACATCGGCCTTTTCGTCGGCCCGTTCATCTTCGTCGCTGCCCTGACCGGGCTGCTCTATGTCCTGACCCCGCAGATCGAAGCCTGGCTGTATCGCGAGACGCTTTTCACCGACAGCACCGGCCCGGCCCGCAGCCTGGCCGAGCAGGCTCTGGCCGCGCAGGAGGCCTTGGGCGACGATCTTGCGGTCTCTGCCGTCCGGCCCGCGACAGAGGCGGGCACCACGACGCGGATCATGTTTTCCGACTCCTCGCTTGGCGAATCAGAGAACCGGACGCTGTTCGTCGATCCCGCCACGCTGGAGATCCGGGGCGACCTGACCACCTATGGCACCAGCGGCATCCTGCCCTTCCGCATCGCGCTGGACTACCTGCACCGCAGCATGATGCTGGGAAACCTTGGCCGCTATTACAGCGAACTGGCCGCGTCCTGGCTGTGGGTCGCGGTATTGGGCGGGGTTGCCTTGTGGGCGACCGGCCCGCGCCGCCGCCGCGCCCTGCCAGACATGCCCGCCCCGCAGCGCTGCCGCTGGCTTCACGCGACCATCGGCGTGGCGCTGTCGGTCGTGCTGCTGTTCATCTCGGTCACCGGGCTGACATGGTCGCAGCAGGGGGGCGCCCGTTTCCAGGCCTTGCAGGACCGGCTTGGCTGGACCACGCCCTCGGCCAGTGCGGCGCTTGCCGGCCCGGCGGTGACGCCGTCCCCACATGGCGATCATGGCGAGCACATGCCTGACCCCGCTGTCCGGGAGGATCGGCTGGACCAACTGGACGCCGTGGCCCGGGCTGCGCGGGCGGGCGGCATCGATTCGCCGATGATGGAGATCCGCCTGCCCAAGCCCGGACAGGCCTGGATCGTGCGCGAATACGACCGAAGCTGGCCCACGCAGGTCGATACCGTGGCGATCCATCCCGACACGATGGCTATCACCAGCCGCGCCGATTTTGCCAGTTTCACCTTGGTCCCCAAGCTGATCCGCTGGGGCATCGACACGCATATGGGCGTGCTGTTCGGCCTGCCCAACCAGATTGGGATGGCCTTGGTCGCGGTGGGGCTGATGGTGATGATCGTCTATGGCTATCGCATGTGGTGGACGCGCCGTCCTGTGGCGGCCGAGCCGCTGTCCGATACCTGGCGTCGCCTGCCTGCAGGCCAGCGCGTCCTGTGGCTGGCTGTCGCCGTTGCCGTGGGATGGGTGCTGCCGGTTCTGGGCGTCAGCCTGGCAGTCTTCGCGGCTATCGACCGGTTGCGGTCGCGCCGCGCCCTGGCCTGACCGTGCCGCCGTGTGACCGGCCAGCCGGGCGTGCAGATTGGCGCGCCGCAGACTGGCCTTGGTCAGGATGCCGTCGCTTGCAGCAGCCTGCGGCGGGCAGGGGGGATCGCCCCGATCTCGACCCCGGTGAAGACATGCATGGTCCGCAGGACGGGATCGACCACGGCGTGGTCGCTGACCCAGCCGCCAAGCGCCAGATAGCTGCGCAGCAGCGGCGGCATCGCGGCCATGGCGCGGCGCGGATCGGGCTGACCCGGCAGAAGGGTGCGGGCAAAGCGGAAGACATGGGGCGCCTTGATGCGCGGCAACCAGCGGCGGGGGGCAAGGTGGCGGGCGCGCAGCATGGCAAAGGCCTCGGCATGGTCCGCAGGCTCGGTTCCCGTGAAGCTGGAGCAGCCGAACAGCATCTGGGCACCGGTATCGCCGACCAGCCGGGTCAGGGCGGCCCAGGCCGTGCGGATGATGTCTGGGTCGCGTAACCCCGGATGGACGCAGAAACGCCCGACCTCAAGCAAAGGGGCGTCAAAGGCTTCCAGCGCGGACAGGTCATAGAACTGCGCCGAATAGCTGCGGGCGATCTCGTCCCCGCCCGCCAGCGGCAGGAAGCGGAAGCAGCAGGCCAGCCGGCCGGTCGCCGTGTCCTCGACCAGCATGTGGCGGCAATGGGCATCCAGCGCGTCGGCGTCCAGTGGGGCGCCATCGCCGGTCGCGCCGTTGCGGGCGACAAAGCACTGCCAGCGCAGGCGTTGCGCCGCGCGCAGGTCGCCGGGCGTTTCCGCCAGCCGGGCCAGATAGCGGCCCTTTCGCAATGGTTGCATGTGGCGTCCCCCGATCAGCGAAGACGATCATGGCGTCATGTCGCGAAGGATTTGTGGAAAGTCTAGTCCTCCTGACGGTCACCCAGCACATCCTCGACATAGATGCGCTTGACCAGGATGATGGAGACCAGCAGCAGCGGCGTCGCCAGAACGATGCCCGCGAAGCCGAACAGGCTGCCGAAGGCCAGGATCGCCAGCACCGTCAGCGCGGGCGGCAGGTGGGCGGCATAGCGCTGGATCAGGGGCATCAGCAGGTTTCCCTCGACCTGCTGGACGACGACGAACAGCAGCGCCACATAGATCGCCATGTCGAAGCCCTGCGTCAGCGCGAACAGGACCGCCGGGATGCCCGACACGAAGGGGCCGACGACCGGCACGATGTTGGTCAGCCCCGCGATCAGCCCCAGCACCAGGGCCAGCGGCACCCCCAGCAGCCACAGGCCAAGGCCCGTGACCAGGGCCACCAGCACCATGTCCAGCGCCTGCCCGCCCATCCAGCGGGCCAGCGCGCGGGCCATTTCGTCCGCGATCCGGCCCGCGCGGGCGCGATAGGACGGTGCCACAAGACGCAGCGCGCCGCCGCGATAGAGCGGCGCATCCAGCGCCAGGAAGATCGCCACCGTCACCAGCAGGACCAGGTTCGCGATGCTGCCGAAGACGGTGGTCAGCGTCCCCGTCACATAGCTGAAGACCGAAGGCACGCCCCCTCCCTGTCCGCTACCGGCTCCCGCCTGGGCATCCTCGATCCGCCGTTCCAGGAACTGTCCCGCCGGGCTGTTGCCCAGCCAGTCGCTGACCTGGTCCCAAGCGCCGGGCAGGCTGGCGATCAGCTGCCGGAACTGGTCCGAGATCGCTGGCCCCGCCCAGACCACGATCCCGGCGATGGCCCCCATCGCCGCCAGCGCCGACAGCAGGACGCCCGGCTTGAACCCCAGCCCCAGGCGCCGGTGCAGGAAGGCCGCCCCCGCCCGCAGCGCGATGGCGATCAGGATCGCGCCGAAGCCCAGCAGCAGCACGTTCGACCATTTCCAGGCGGCGGCCAGCAGCAAGGCCAAGGCAAAAACGATGGCGATCGGGCCGGGGCGCAGGCGGGGCTGCAGGTCGGCGAGGGAACGGTCGGTCATGCGCGCGCCTTTCGTCTGCTTCGCCCGCATCATGCCCGCCTTGCCCGCAGATACCATCCCTGATAACCGGGCGCGGATCGAATAAACCGGGCGGGGCTGGCCCGCCTGCCACAGCAAAGGGACGCCTCATGGCCATCGAACGCACGCTTTCCATCATCAAGCCGGACGCCACCCGCCGCAACCTGACCGGCAAGATCAACGCCAAGTTCGAGGAGGCGGGCCTGCGCATCGTCGCGCAGAAGCGCATCCACCTGTCGCCCGCCCAGGCCGGCAAGTTCTACGAAGTCCACAAGGATCGCCCCTTCTATGGCGAACTGGTCGAGTTCATGGCCTCCGAGCCGGTCGTCGTGCAGGTGCTGGAAGGCGAGAACGCGATTGCCAAGAACCGCGAGGTGATGGGCGCGACCAACCCCGCCCAGGCCGACGCAGGCACCATCCGCAAGGAATTCGCGCTGTCCGTGGGCGAGAACTCGGTCCACGGCTCCGACGCGCCCGAGACGGCGAAGGAGGAGATCGCGTTCTTCTTCTCGGGGCTTGAACTGGTCGGGTAAGGGGCTGGACAGCTTAGGGTGACAAGGGAAGGGGCCGGATGGCCCCTTTTTCTTGTAGCCGAAGACACAAAATGAAAGCGCCTATTGGCGCTTTCATTTCAGCCAGAGGTCGGAGTCAGCGCGTCTGCCTGCGCCGACGCAGATAGCCTATCGCAAGAAGCCCGGACCCGAGCAACGGCAGGCCTGCGGGCAGCGGCACCGGCGCGGGGGTTTCGGGCTCAAGATCGGTCTTGATGCTGCCACCGGGATTGCTGGTCGCCTGAGCGCGCACCGCGAATTGCGAGAACGGATTGTTGTTCAGGCCGCCAGTGACTGCAATGTCGAACACCACGCTTTTGACGTAGTTGATGCCTCCACCATTCTCGCCGATGCGAATGATGTAGTCGAATACCGACGCACTGCCCGCGCCATTGAAATTGCAGCCGTTGCCGCAAGTGGACTGACTTTCGGTATTGTTGCCGAACAGCTTCAGGGCGGGGGTGATGGCCGTGCCGTCTGCCTTCGTTGCGCTGACCAGCGTGATCGCGCTTTGCATAAGCGACGTTCCGTCAAAATTGAAGCCGAGGCCCAGATAGTCGGCAGTGCCCAGGGTCGTGGAAAGACTGAAGCGGATCTTTCCGGGCGACGCGGCATCATCCAGCGTCAGTTGAACCTGCGGGGTCGGGTCCGAGTTTGTATAGGTAACCGTCGCCGCCTGCCCGGCCCCGGCAACAGCAAAGCTTGCTGCAGCGACAGCGGCATAAGTTAGCTTTCGCATTATCTTGCACCTTTTACCAACGGATCATGATGATCCTGTTACGCTTACCAAGATTTCCCAAGGTGATTGCCAGTTATAAATTCCGAAAAGCGGATGTCCAGAGATTGCTGGCGTTTCGAGATTGTTGCATGACTGCAATTGCTTTCGTATGCGCTTATTCACAAGTCAATGTTTTCGTTATTGTAAGGAAAGCGCTTTTTGTCCGGCAGAGAGCCGCTGATGTCCGGAAATCTATCTGGAAGGACTGCCCTGACGCTCGAAAGGCCGGACTCCTCCGCGCTCTTCGGCAGTGACTGTGGCAACCATGTCTGGCCGCCGCTCGCCCGTTGCACCCCGACCCCCATCCGCGCTATCCCCTCCTGAATCTAAACCCAAGGAGGCTCCCTCATGCGCGCGTTCGTCTTTCCAGGCCAAGGGGCGCAGACCGTCGGCATGGGGCGCGAGTTGGCCGAAACCTATCCCGCCGCGCGCGACGTGTTCACCCAAGTGGACGAGGCGCTTGGGGAAAAGCTCTCGGACCTGATCTGGAACGGGGATATCGACACGCTGACGCTGACGCAGAACGCGCAGCCGGCGTTGATGGCGACCTCGGTGGCGGCGTTCCGGGCGCTGGAATCCGAGGGGATCACCATCAGGGACGCGAATTTCGTGGCGGGGCATTCGCTGGGGGAATATTCGGCGCTCTGCGCGGCGGGGTCGCTGACGCTGGAGGATACGGCGCGGCTGTTGCGCCTGCGCGGCCAGGCCATGCAGGAGGCCGTGCCGGTGGGGCAGGGCGCGATGGCGGCGATCCTCGGGCTCGACTTCGCCACCGTGGACCGCATCGCGCGAGAGGCCGCGGGCGAGGAGGTCGTGCAGGCCGCCAATGACAACGACCCGGGGCAGGTGGTGATCTCGGGACACAAGGCGGCGGTGGAACGCGCGGCGGTTGCCATGAAGGAGGCGGGCGCCAAGCGGGCGCTGATGCTGCCGGTCTCGGCCCCGTTTCATTCGGTGCTGATGCAACCCGCGGCGGCGGCGATGGCCGAGGCTCTGGCGGGTGTGGACATCCAGCCCCCCGCCGTGCCGCTGGTCGCCAATGTCCGCGCGGAAGCCGTGACGGAACCCGGCGCGATCCGGCGGCTGCTGGTGGAACAGGTGACGGGCACCGTACGCTGGCGCGAATCCATCGCCAACATGGCGGCAGCGGGCGTGACCGAGTTCTGGGAAATCGGCGCGGGCAAGGCGCTGTCGGGGATGATCAAGCGCATCGCCAAGGATGCGATGGTTCGCAATGTCGGCGCCCCTGCGGATATCGCGGCGCTGAAGGGCTGACGGGCCCCTTGGATATTTAAGTGAAGAAGAAGGACCAGCCATGTTCGATCTGACAGGCAAGACGGCGCTTGTGACGGGCGCATCGGGCGGCATCGGCGGCGCCATCGCCCAAGCCCTGCACACAGCGGGTGCCACCGTCGCCCTGTCCGGCACGCGCGAAGGGCCGTTGCGGGAACTGGCCGCGACGCTGGGGGACCGGGCGCATGTGGTGCCTGCGAACCTGTCGGATGCGGAAGCCGCCGCCGGGCTGATCAAGGATGCGGCCGGGGCGATGGGGTCGGTCGATATCCTGGTGAACAACGCGGGCATCACGCGCGACAACCTGTTCATGCGCATGTCGGACGACGACTGGGCGCAGGTGATGGACATGAACCTGTCCAGCGTCTTCCGCCTGTCGCGCGCCGCCCTGCGCGGTATGATGAAGGCCCGCTGGGGGCGGATCGTCACCATCACGTCCGTCGTGGGGGCCACGGGCAATCCGGGGCAGGGCAACTATGCCGCGGCCAAGGCGGGGGTGGTGGGCATGTCGAAGTCGCTGGCCTATGAGGTAGCTTCCCGTGGCATCACCGTGAACTGCGTGGCGCCGGGCTTCATCCAGACCGCGATGACCGACAGCCTGACCGACGACCAGAAGGGCAGGATCCTGTCCCAGATCCCCGCAGGCCGCATGGGCGCGCCTTCGGAGATCGCGGCGGCGGTCTTGTATCTGGCGAGCCCCGAGGCCGCCTATGTCACCGGCGCCACGCTGCATGTGAACGGTGGCATGGCGATGGTCTGACACCGCCGTTTCCACGCAAAAGCGGTTGCAACAGGGCAAGCGGGTGCTATATCCCGGCCTTGAGCAGCAGGGAAACCGCCCTGTGCCGAAGCGGATTGCCATCCGCGGATAAATTGGGCGGATGCCCGCGAGAATGAGGATGTGACATGAGCGATATCGCTGATCGCGTGAAGAAGATCGTGGTCGAGCATCTGGGCGTCGAAGAGGACAAGGTGGTCGAGACCGCCTCGTTCATCGACGACCTGGGGGCCGACAGCCTCGACACCGTCGAGCTGGTCATGGCGTTCGAGGAAGAATTCGGGATCGAGATCCCGGACGACGCCGCCGAAACCATCCAGACCGTCGGCGACGCGGTGACCTTCATCAAGGGCGCGGTCTGATCCGCATCCGGCCGGTCAACGGCACTTTCCGAAACGGCGTCCTGAACGGGGCGCCGTTTTTCATTGCCCGTCAGCGGCCCAGCTTGGCGTGAACCTCGTCCAGGTCGATCTCTCCGACCGGCATCTTGTTGTCGGGATTGTCGAAGTCGTATCGGAACAGCTGGAAATCGTCCTTGTAGATTTCCCAGACCAGGTGCCGCGACAGGTCGTCGAAATAGGCGCTGACCTTGTGGGCGCGCTTGGGGCCGTGGCCTTCGGATTCGTTGAAGCGCGGGACGGCGCCCAGATCGACGGGAACAGGGGTGCTGGTTCCTTCCAGAACCTGCGCCATGCCCGCGTTGAAATCCTCGGTGAAGAAGATCCGGTCATAGCGGCCGCCATTGGCGATGAAGGTGCCGATATGGCCCGACATGGCCGACCAGTGGATGTCGGGCTCCATCGGGCGGCGGAAGCGGATCGTATCGCGCGCGAACAGCAGGAAGCGGCGGAAGCTGGCGATCTGGTCGAAGTCGAAGCCGTTTTCCGGGCTGCCCACGTCGATGCCGTATCGCTGCGCCAGTTGCGGCACCAGGTTGCCGCGATAGCGCCGCCCGTTGCGCTGGATGCCCGCGATCTTGTCGAAGAAGGACGACAGGATCCGCGCATAAGGGTTGCGCACGCAGGTGAAGGTGGCGGCGCCATGGCGGGCCACCGCGGCCTCGATCAGGGGCTTGCTGTTCTCCTGCGACCATTTGTGCAGGCCTTCGGTCGAATCGTGGATGTCGCCGTCGAAGAAGCGACCGTGGTCGGAATAGAACATGATCTGCCCGATGGTCGAGCAGGCGCATTTCGGCACCACCCGATAGATCATGCTTTCGCTTTCGGTCATCCAGACACCTGGAAAGCCCATCGTCCACCCGCTTCCTTAGATTGCAACCCGGCTTGCCGACGCGCGCCAAAGGCGTTTACACACAGAAACCGGGCGGGGCGCAAGCCTCATCGCCCTGTCTTGCCGCAGCACATTCAAGACTTTTGCATTCATGGCCAGCATTGCTTTCATCCTTTTGACGCACAAGGATCCGCAGGGGGTTGTCGATCAGGCGCGGCGCCTGACGGCAAGCGGCGATCATATGGTCATCCATTACGACCGCAGCGCCCCGCCCGAGGACTACCGCCTGATCCGGCAGTCGCTGGCGGATGCGCCGGGCGTGGCCTTCGCGCCCCGGCGGTATCGGTGCGGCTGGGGCGAATGGTCGCTGGTGGCCGCGACCCTGTCGGCCCTGCGCGAGGCCGAGCGCCGCTTTCCCCTGGCCACGCATTTCTACATGCTGTCGGGCGACTGCATGCCGATCAAGTCGGCGGAATATGCGCGCGCCTTCCTGGATCGCGACGACTGCGATTACATCGAATCCTTCGATTTCTTCGACAGCGACTGGATCAAGACCGGCATCAAGGAGGAACGGATGGTCTATCGGCACTGGTTCAACGAACGCAACAACAAGCGTCTGTTCTATGCCAGCATGAAGGCGCAGCGGTGGCTGGGGCTGGACCGCAAGTTGCCCAAGGGCCTGCAAATCATGATTGGGTCGCAATGGTGGTGCCTGCGCCGCCACACGGTCGAGGCGGTGCTGACGCTGATCGACGAACGGCCCGATCTGCTGCGCTTTTTCCGCACCACCTGGATTCCCGATGAAACCTTTTTCCAGACCCTTGTCGCCCATGTGGTGCCCAAGGACCAGATCCGCCGCCGCTCGCCCACCTGCCTGATGTTCACCGATTATGGCATGCCGGTGACCTTCTACAACGACCATTACGACCTGCTGATCCGGCAGGATTACCTGTTCGCCCGCAAGATCAGCGCCGAGGCGCAGGAGTTGCGCGCAAGGCTGGGCGCGCTGTGGCTGGCCGAGGGTGTCAGCTTCGCCGTCTCGAACGAGGCGCCGCGCCTGTTCCGCTTTCTGACCGGGCGCGGCCGCGTCGGGCGCCGCTTCGCCCCGCGCTTCTGGGAAGGCCAGGGGGTGTCGCGCGACCATGTGATCTGCCTGATCGTCGCCAAGAAATGGCATGTGGCCAAGCGGCTGACCGCGGCCATCCGGGCGCTGACCGACATTCCGGCGGTGGACTATGTCTTCAACGAACGCGACGCGGGACTGCCGGATCTGGGCGGCATCGCCTCGACCCTGTCCAAGCGGGAACGGCACCGCCGCGCGCTTGTGCGGCTGCTTCTGGACGACTTCGGGACGCGCCAGCTGGTCCTGTGCCTCGATCCCTCGGCCTTGGCGCTGATCGCGGATTTTGCGGGCAACAAGGCCTCTACGCGGATCCTGTTCATCGACAGCGACTTCGACGAGCCCTATCTGCGCGGCCACATGCGCCGCACCGGCCTTGCGGGCGAAGGCACGCCCGACGCGGTGATCGCGCAACTGCTGCCCATCGTGGAAAGCGACCTGGCCCACGAGGCCGAGCGTCTGCGCGACATGGACTTCGCGCAGTTCGGCACCATCGCCCCCGGCCGGTCCACGGCCGCCAATGCCGAGGCTATCGCGCGCTTTCTGGATGTTTCCCCCGCCGTCGCGCATGATCTGGCGCAGACGCCGCATCTGTTCACCGACTAAAGGAACGCCCATGTCCTTCGACTACGACGACAGCAACATCTTCGCCCGGATCCTGCGCGGAGAGATCCCTTGCAACAAGGTGGCCGAGAACGACCATGCCCTGGCCTTCCGCGACATCCGCCCCCAGGCGCCGGTCCATGTGCTGGTGATCCCCAAGGGTGCCTATGTCAGCTTCGACGACTTTGCCGCCAATGCCTCGGACGCGGAAATCCTGGGCTTTACGCGGCTTTGCGCGCAGGTCTGCGCATCCGAGGGCGTGGGCCTCGACGGGGGCAACGAGGGCTTTCGCGCCATCGCCAATACCGGCCCCCATGGCGTGCAGGAGGTTCCGCATTACCACCTGCATATCCTGGGCGGGCGGGTCATGGGGCCGATGCTGGCCCGGCAGGGCTAGGGCGCCTGCCGTCCGGCATAGGCCGCAATCAGCGACGGAAACTCGGCCGGGTCGGGAAAGCGCGCGAAGCGGCGGCTTGCCCCGGTCCGCGCCCAGGGCAGCGCGGCTTCGGTCCAGCATTCGATGAAGGGCGGCTCGGGCAGGGGATCGTCCAGCAGGGTGATGCGGACATTGACCAGATCGCCCAGCAGGCTGCCCGCCGTGAACATCCAGCTGAGGCAGAAGCCGCAGAAATGGTGCTGCAGATCGCCTTTCAGCCCGCCCAGGACCGTTTCGCCCTGGGTGATCCGAAAGGCGCCCGCCGGGTAAAGGCCGCTGACGGAATAGGCACTGGCCGTCATCCTGCGGCAGCCGTCGCAATGGCAGGCCATCGTGACCAGGGGCGCCCCGGTCACAGTGAACCGCACCCGGCCGCAGCGGCAGCCGCCAGGGCGGCTTGAATCGGCATCCATCCTTCCCTCCTGCCGGGGGATCAGCCCCGCGTCATTTCCACGAACACGTCCTCCAGATCCGGCTGTTCGGTCGCCACGTCCAGGATCGGGACGCCTGCGCCGCGCAGCGCGTCCAGAAGCTGGTCGGCGCGGATCCGCGACGGAGGATAGCTGATCGCCAGCCGTCCGTCACCGCGCCATTCGGGATGCGCCCCCTGCGGCAGCGGGGGCAGGACGACGCGCCCGCCCGTGTCCAGCACCAGGGTCTTGCCATCGGCGCGCGACAGCAGGCTGCGCGTGTCCTGCCGCACGATCAGTTCGCCATGGTTGATGATGGCGATCTCGTCGCACATCTGCTCGGCTTCCTCCAGGTAATGGGTGGTCAGGATGATGGTCATGCCCTGCCGGTTCAGGGCGCGGACATTCTGCCACAGCATCTCGCGCAGGGTGATGTCCACGCCCGCCGTGGGCTCGTCCAGGACCAGGATCTGCGGGCGATGCACCAGGGCCTTGGCCAGCAGCAACCGGCGGCGCATCCCGCCCGAGAGGTTGCGCGCATAGGCATTGGCCTGGTCCCTCAGCCCCACCAGATCCAGCAGCTCATCGGTCCAGCGTTCGCGTTTCGGCACACCGTAGAGCCCCGCCTGAACCTCCAGGCTGGCGCGGGGGGTGAAGAACGGATCCATGTTCAGTTCCTGCGGCATCACCCCGATGGCCGCGCGCGACTGGCGCGGGTTCACGTCCTGGTCAAAGCCCCAGATCGTGACCTTGCCCGCCGTCTTGTTGACCAGTCCCGCCAGGATGTTGATCAGCGTCGATTTGCCCGCCCCGTTCGGTCCCAGCAGACCGAAGATGCTGCCCGCCGGGATGGCGAGGTCGATGCCCTTCAGGGCCTCCTTGGCGGGCGCGTTTCCCTGGGCGGCATAGGTCTTGCGCAACCCTGTGATGTCGATGGCGTTTGGCATGGGTCTGGTCTCCCCTGGCGGGTTGCGACAGCTTGCGAAGGCAGGCAGCGCTGCGGTAAGGGGGGTTAGACCAGATGCCGCCCGCCGCCACAAGAAGGCCAGCCATGACGCAATACGTGATCCCGGAAAACTCGCTGTCCACGGAACAGACGGATTTGTCGGAACTGAAGCTGCCCGCGCCCGCGACCCAGATCGTCACCACCTGGAAGGTCGCCTGCGACGGCGACGACGCGGGCGGTCTTGGCCATCCGCGCGTCTGGCTGGCGATCTCGCCCGAAACCGGGTTCGTCGATTGCGGCTATTGCGACAAGCGCTTCGTGATCGACCGCGACCACGCGCACGGCGACCACTGAGGCGCGCGACCTCTCTTTCACCTTTGTGAAAATATCCCGGGGTCCGGGGCAGCGCCCCGGTCCTGACCGCGCCCCTTTGCGCCCCCCGCCGCTTTCTGCCAAAACGGTCCAAAGACTCGGCACAAGGACCGTTCCCATGGACAGCTTCGGCAAGGGCCACCACCTGCACCTGATCGACGGATCGGCCTTCATCTTTCGGGCCTATCACGCCCTGCCGCCGCTGACGCGCAAGTCCGACGGGCTTCCGGTGGGCGCGGTTGCCGGTTTCTGCAACATGTTGTGGAAATATGTTACCGACGAACGGGGCAGCGACGCGCCGACCCATGCGGCGGTGATCTTCGATCATTCGTCGAAGACCTTCCGGAACGAGATCTACAACGCCTACAAGGCCAACCGCCCCGAACCGCCCGAGGATCTGCGCCCGCAGTTCCCGCTGACCCGCGACGCCACCCGCGCCTTCAACATCGCCTGCATCGAGACGGAAGGCTATGAGGCCGACGACATCATCGCCGCGCTGTCCTGCAAGGCGCGCGATGCGGGGGGGTCGGTCACGATCATCAGCAGCGACAAGGATCTGATGCAGCTTGTGGGCGACGGCGTGCAGATGCTGGACCCGATCAAGGGCAAGCCCATCGACCGCGATGAGGTCTTCGCCAAATTCGGCGTCTGGCCCGACCGCGTAGTGGACGTGCAGGCGCTGGCGGGCGATGCGGTGGACAACGTGCCGGGCGCGCCGGGCATCGGCATCAAGACCGCAGCCCAGCTGATTACCGAATACGGCGACCTGGAAAGCCTGCTGGCGCGGGCCGAGGAGATCAAGCAGCCCAAGCGCCGCCAGACCCTGATCGACCATGCCGAGCAGATCCGCATTTCCAAGCGGCTGGTGGAACTGGACTGCAACACGCCGCTGGACTTCACGCTGGAAAGCCTTGAGGTGCGCCCCCCGGATGCGCCGACCCTCCTGACCTTCCTGTCCGAGATGGAGTTCCGCACCCTGACCACCCGCGTGGCCGAACGCCTGGGGGCCGAGGCGCCTGCGGTGGTCTCTGCCCCCGTGCGCGACGCGCCCGCAGCGCCCGACCTGCCGCCCATCGACCGGGCCGCCTATGAAACCGTGACGGATCGCGACGCCCTGGACCGCTGGGTGGCCCTGATCCGCGACACCGGCCAGGTCGCCGTCGATACCGAAACCACCGGCCTTGATGAAATGCAGGCCGATCTGGCGGGCATCTGCTTGGCCACAGCACCGGGCAAGGCCTGCTATATCCCCGTGGGTCATGTGGCGGGGGGCGACGACCTGTTCGGCCAGTCCGCCCCCGTTGCGGGGCAACTGCCGCTGGCCGAGGTGCTGGCGGCGCTGAAGCCGCTGCTGGAGGATCCGGCGATCCTGAAGATCGGCCAGAACCTGAAATACGACTGGAAGATCCTCGCCCGCCACGGCATCCGCATGGCGCCCTTGGCCGACACGATGCTGATGTCCTATGCGCTGAATGCGGGCACGCATAACCACGGCATGGACGAACTGGCCGAGCGTTACCTGGGCCACAAGTGCATCCCGATCAAGGATCTGATCGGCACGGGCAAGGCGCAGATCAACTTTGCCCAGGTGCCCATCGACAAGGCCGCCCCTTATGCGGCGGAAGACGCCGATGTCACGCTGCGCCTGTATCAGCATTTCGCGCCCCTGCTGCCGGTCGAACGCGTGACGACCGTCTATGAGACCACCGAGCGCCCCATTGTCCCCGTTCTGGCCGAGATGGAGATGGCCGGCATCCGCATCGACGCCGAGGTGCTGCGCCGCATGTCGGGCGCCTTCGCGCAGAAGATGGCGGCGCTGGAGGACGAGATCTACGCCTTGGCGGGCCAGCGGTTCACCATCGGCAGCCCCAAGCAGCTGGGCGAGATCCTGTTCGACAAGATGGGCATGACCGGCGGCAAGACCGGCAAGACCGGCGCTTTTTCCACAAGCGCCGACGTGCTGGAGGATCTGGCCGCCGAAGGCCATGACCTGCCGTCCCGGATCCTCGACTGGCGGCAGATCTCCAAGCTGAAATCGACCTATACCGACGCCCTTCCGACCTTCGTGAACCCGGATACGGGTCGGGTCCATACCAGCTATTCCATCGCGGGGGCGCAGACCGGGCGGCTGGCCTCGACCGACCCGAACCTGCAGAACATCCCCGTCAGGACCGAGGAAGGCCGCCGGATCCGCGAAGCCTTCATCGCGTCCGAAGGCCATCGGCTGGTCAGCCTCGACTACAGCCAGATCGAATTGCGGATCCTCGCCCATGTCGCCGACATCCCGGCGCTGAAGCAGGCCTTCCGCGAAGGCATCGACATCCATGCCATGACCGCCAGCCAGATGTTCGGCGTCCCGGTGGAAGGCATGGATCCGATGATCCGCCGCCGCGCCAAGGCGATCAACTTCGGGGTGATCTACGGCATCTCCTCCTTCGGCCTGTCGCGCAACCTGCGCATCCCGCGGGCCGAGGCGCAGGACTTCATCGACACCTATTTCCAGCGTTTCCCGGAAATCCGCGCCTATATGGACCGCACGTTGGCCGATGCGAAGGCGGACGGTTCGGTGCGCACCCTATTCGGGCGACGCATCAACACGCCCGGCATCAACCAGAGCGGTCCTGCCGCCGGTGGCGCGCGCCGTGCGGCCATCAACGCGCCGATCCAGGGGGCGGCTGCCGACATCATCCGCCGCGCCATGATCCGGATGCCCGCCGCCATCGCGAATCTGCCCGCGCGGATGCTGCTGCAGGTCCATGACGAACTGGTCTTCGAGGTGCGCGAGGATGCCGTGGACGATCTGATCGCGACCGCCCGCGCCGTCATGGAAGGCGCCGCCGATCCCGCCGTGAAGCTGTCCGTGCCGCTGGTCGTCGATGCGGGCGTGGGCATGAACTGGGCCGAGGCGCATTGATGGGTCATTCGCATTCTCATTCCCACGGGCACGGCCATTCCCACGGTCACCACCACGGCGGCGACAGCGCCATCGGCTGGGCGGTCGTCGTCAACCTGGCCCTGACCGCCGCGCAGATCGTGGGCGGTTATGCCGCCGATTCGACCGCGCTGATCGCGGACGGCATCCACAACCTGTCCGACGCGCTTGCGCTTGTGCTGGCCTTCGGCGCGCGGCGCCTGGCGCGCAGGGCCGCCACGCCCGACTGGTCCTATGGCTGGGGCCGGGCGGAAATCGTCGCAGCCTTCGTCAACTATCTGGCGCTGATCGCCGTGTCGGTCTGGCTGGCGGTCGAGGCGCTTGGCCGCCTGGCCGATCCGCCACAGGTCGCGGGCGGGCTGGTCATGGGGCTGGCTGCCTTTGCGCTGATCGTGGATCTGGCGACGGCGGCGCTTGTCTATCGCGCGTCGAAGGACAGCGCCAATATCCGCGCGGCCTTCCTGCACAACCTGGCCGATGCGGGCGTGTCGGTGGCCGTGATCGTCGGCGGGTTGCTGATCTGGGCCTTCGGCTGGAACCTTGCCGACCCGATCCTGACGCTGGCGATTTCCATCGTGATCCTGTGGCATATCGGCATGGAGATCGGCCCGGTCTTTCGGATGCTGATGCTGGCGGCCCCTCCGGGCAGCGAACCGGGCGCGGTCCTGTCGGCCCTGCGGGCGCTGCCCGGCGTCAGCGACGCCCATCACTTGCACCTGTGGCAGATCGACGAGAAACGCGCGGCGGCATCCGTCCACCTTGTGGTGGCGGCGGACGACCCCTTTGCCGTCACCCGCGCCGCCAAGGAGATGCTGGCCCACCGCTTCGACATCCCCCACGCCACCATCGAGATCGAACCGCCCGAGGGCTGCGCCGACCACAAGGGGCACGATCACGTCTGAAGGAAGGGCCTTGCCGGATTTGTCCACCGACAAATCCGGCCGCGCCTGCCTGCCCCTTGGCAGGCGCGTTACCGCGCCCGCCCAGTCAGGCGCGGCCGGATTGCAGATGTCAGGCCTGGTGGCGCGCCCCTTGCCCTGCGCCTTGCGGCTTTGGGCAATCGGTCCGGGCGAATGTCCACTGGACATTCACCTGCCGGACCTCTGGCTCTACACCGCCGAGGAATGGCTGGTCGGCGCGGCCATATAGGCGTCCAGCATGTTGGCGACCATGCGCGCCAGCGGACGCCCTTCCGGCGCGATGCGCAAGCCCCAAGGGCCGACCTGGACCATGCTGCCGAACTGCGCGACCACCGGGTCGAAGACCTGTTGCAGCTGCGCATTGGTCATGCCGTAGTCCAGCACCATCTCGCCCGCATCCACGGCGAAATCGCACATCAATGCCTCGATCATCCGGCCCCGCCAGTGATCCTCGGGGGTGAAGGCGTGTCCGCGCGTATAGGGCAGGCGGCCTTCGCGCACATGGCCGGTATAGGCTCCGGTCGCAGGCGCGTTCTGCGCATAGCCCTGGGGGAAGCGGGAAATGGACGAGGCGCCGAGACCCAGCAGAACCTGCGCCCCATCGTCGGTATAGCCCTGGAAGTTGCGCCGCAACTGGCCCGCCCTTGCGGCCAGGGCCAGACCGTCGCCGGGCCGGGCGAAATGGTCGATGCCGATCTCGTCATAGCCGTCGGCCACGAACAGGTCGCGCGCGGTGTTGAACAAGCTCAGCCGGTCCTCGTTGCCGGGCAGGGCGTCTTCGGGGATCATCACCTGGCGCTTGGACATCCAGGGCACATGGGCATAGCCGTAAAGCGCCACCCGGTCGGGCGACAAGGCCAAGAGCTTCTGCACCGTTTCCGATATGCGCGTCCGGTTCTGGTGCGGCAGGCCATACAGGATGTCGGCGTTCAGGCTGGCGATACCGTGGCTGCGGATCAGGTCCACCGCCTGGCCGGTCAGTTCGAACCCCTGCAGGCGCCCGATGGCTTCCTGGATCTTCGGGTCGAAATCCTGCACCCCGATCGAGGCGCGGTTCATCCCCGCAGCCGCCAGGGCCGCCATGCGCGGGGCGTCGATTTCCGACGGGTCGATCTCGACCGAAAACTCGGCGCCCTCTGCCATCGGCACCACGTCGAAGATCGCATCCGCCACGCGCCGCATCTGGTCGGGCGGCAGCAGCGTCGGCGTGCCCCCGCCCCAATGCAGCCGCGACAGCCTGACCCCGCGCGGCAGGTGCCGCTTCAGCAGCGCCAGTTCGGCCAGAACCGTGTCAACATAGGCGATGACCGGATCCAGCGTCTTCGTTCCCTGCGTGCGGCAGGCGCAGAACCAGCACAGCCTGCGGCAAAACGGCACATGCAGATAGAGCGAGATCGCCGCGCCCTCGGGGATGGAATCGAGCCAACCCGCGACCATATTGGCGTTCACGCCGTTCTTGAATTGCGTGGCAGGGGGATAGCTCGTGTAGCGCGGGACGCGCGCATCGAACAAGCCCAGCCGCTTTAGTTGCGAAACATTGCTCATGACGGTAGGATTAGATGGAAACGCGCGAGATTGCCTTGACTCAGATCAACCAGAAATCCGTCAACCTTGACGGACCGGAACGCTGCGGCGACTGCCCGATCCGCTATCGCGCCGTGTGCGCGCATTGCGAAACGGACGAGCTTGCCCTGCTGGAGGGGATGAAGCTGTACCGGACCTTCGAGCCGGGCCAGCCGATCGTCTGGGAAGGCGAGCGAATGGATTTCGTGGGTTCGGTCGTCACCGGCGTCGCCACCCTGACCCAGACGCTGGAGGACGGGCGCACGCAGATGGTGGGCCTTCTGCTGCCCAGCGATTTCCTGGGCCGTCCCAACCGCGACATCGCCCCCTATAACGCCGTCGCGGCCACCAAGGTCGTCCTGTGCTGCTTCCGCCGCAAGCCCTTCGAGGGAATGATGCGCAGCACCCCCCATGTCGCGCACCGGCTTCTGGAGATGACGCTGGACGAATTGGACGCGGCGCGCGAATGGATGCTGCTGCTGGGCCGCAAGACCGCGCGGGAAAAGATCGCCTCCTTCATCGCGATCATCGCGCGCCGCGAGGCCGCCCTGCAAAAGCGCGATCCCGGCGGCCGGATGCGCATCGAACTGCCCCTGACGCGAGAGGCGATGGCCGATTACCTGGGCCTGACGCTGGAAACCGTCAGCCGCCAGATCAGTTCGCTGAAGCGCGACGGCGTGATCGAGCTTCAGGGCAAGCGCACCATCATCCTGCCCGACTTCGCCCGCCTGGTCGAGGAATCGGGCGATGATTCGGATGGGGGGTATCTGAGCTGACGCCGATTGGCGAAGGCCATCGCCTTCGCCATCTCGCGACATATCCACCTATGCCGCCGGCCTACTAGGGTCGTGGATGGAACCCTTTTTGATGGAACTCGGTGGCGCGGGCGGGGAAACGCAGTGCGTTTCCTGATCCCGCCCGATCAGGCGGTCTTTAGATCCATTCCCCCGGAATCACCGGCATGGCCGCCACCAGCGACCGCGTGTGGTCATGCCGGGGCGCGCCGATGACCTGTTCGGGCGGGCCTTCCTCGACGATGCGGCCTGCCTGCATGACCAGGACGCGGTCGGTGATGCCGCGCACCACCGACAGGTCGTGGCTGATGAACAGATAGGACAGCCCGTGATCCGCCTGCAGCCGCGCCAGCAGGTCCAGCACCTGCGCGCGGACGCGGACATCCAGGGCGCTGACAGCCTCGTCCAGGACGATCAGGGCGGGGCGGATGATCAGGGCGCGGGCGATGGCCAGGCGCTGACGCTGGCCGCCGGAAAATTCGTGGATGAACTTGCGGGCGTCGCCGGGCTGCAACCCGACCTCGGCCAAGGCGGCGGCGACGCGGTCGCGCCAGCCGGGGGGACGGCCGGTCAGGTGGAAGGGCTCGGCCAGCAGGCGGTCCACGCGCCAGCGGGGATCGAAGCTGCCGAAGGGATCTTGGAAGACCACCTGCATCCGCGCCCGCAACCCGCGCGGCATCCGGCGGCCGGCGGCGACATCCTGCCCGTCCAGCCGGATATGCCCCGCTTGCAGGGAATCCAGCCCCAGGATCGCGCGGGCCAGCGTCGATTTCCCGCAGCCTGATTCGCCCACCAGTCCGACGCTTTCGCCGCGCCCGATGGTCAGGCTGACCCGGTCGAGCGCGCGCAGAGTGCCACCCTTCAGGCGATAGTCGCGGGTAGCCTCCGTCACCTGGACCAGCGGCTCGGGGGCAGGGCGCGGCACGCGCGTAGGCGCATGGCTGGACGCCGCGAACAACTGCCGGGTATAGGGATGGCCGCGCTGGCGGAACACCGCCTCGGTCGGGCCGCTTTCAACGATTCGGCCCGCCTGCATCACCGCCACACTGTCGGCCATGCCCGCGACCACGGCCAGGTCATGGGTGATCAGCAGCAGCGCCATGCCTTCGTCGCGCACAAGGCCCCGCAGCAGATCCAGGATCCGCGCCTGCGTGGTCACGTCCAGGGCGGTCGTCGGTTCGTCCGCGATCAGCAGGTCCGGGCGCAGGACGATGGCAAGGGCGATAGCCACGCGCTGCCGCTGCCCGCCCGAGAGTTCGTGCGGATAAAGCGTCAGCGGAAAGCGGGGCGCGGGCAGGCCCACGCGGTCCAGCCTTTCGCGGGCGCGAACCAGGGCGCTGCGGCGGTCCATGCCGTAGTGAAGGCGCAAGACCTCGGCCACTTGGTCGCCGATGGTCATCAGCGGGTTCAGCGCCGTCATGGGTTCCTGGAAAATCATTCCAATGCGGCGGCCCCGGATGCGGCACATCTCGCGTTCGGGCAAGGCCAGCAGGTTCCGCCCGTCCAGCAGAACCTGCCCTGCCGCCCGCGCCCGGTTCGGCAGCAGGCCCATTATGGCAAGGGCCGTCATCGACTTGCCGCTGCCGGATTCTCCAACCAGTCCGGTGATGGTGCCGGGGGCCAGATCCAGCGACACATCCTCCAGAACCGGCTTCCCGCCGATGGCGACCGACAGCCCCTCCAGTCGGATCATCGCCGCACCCGCAGCCGCGGATCCAGGGCGTCGCGCAACCCGTCGCCCAGCAGGTTCAGGCCCAGGACCGTCAGGACGATGCAAAGGCCCGGAATGACCGCCACATGCGGGGCCAGGGTCACCATGGTCTGTGCCTCGGCCAGCATCCGGCCCCAGCTTGGGGTGGGGGGCTGCGCGCCAAGGCCGACATAGGATAGCCCGGCCTCGGCCAGGATCCCCAGGCTGAACTGGATCGTGGCCTGCACGATCAGCAGGCTGGCGATATTGGGCAGGACATGCTGGACGCTGATGAGCGCGCCGCCCTTGCCCGCCACCTGCGCCGCGCGGATATAGTCCAGCACCCAGACCGGCAGCGCCGCTCCGCGCGTGACGCGGGCAAAGACCGGAATGTTGAAGATGCCGATGGCGATCATCGCGTTCAGCGCCGACGGTCCCCGGACCGCCGTGATGAGGATCGCGATGACCAGCGACGGAAAGGCGAAGACCAGGTCATTGCCGCGCATCACGATCTCATCGACCCAGGTGACACGCCGCGCCGCCGCCAGCAGCCCCAGCGGCACGCCCAGACCCATGCCGACCGCCACCGCGGCAAGCGCCACCACCATCGAGGTCTGCGCGCCCCGCATCACCATCGACAGGATGTCGCGCCCCAGGTGATCGGTCCCCAGCCAATGCGCGGCGGACGGCGGCTGCAGCTTCTGCGCAATGGCCAGTTGCGTCACATCATAAGGCGTCCAGGCCGCCGACAGGATGGCCGCAATCAGCGCCAGCCCCGTCAGCGCGGCACCAAGGATCAGGCCGGTCCTCACGGGCGCCACAGCCTCGGGTCCACGGCGGCATAGGCCAGATCGACCAGGAAGGTGACGGCGATCACGGCGCCGACCAGAACCAGCACCGCCGATTGCACCACGATCAGGTCGCGTTGCGTGATGGCCTGGAAGATCATCCGGCCCAGGCCGGGCAGATAAAAGACATTCTCGATGATGATCGCGCCCGCCAGCAGGAAGGAGAACTGCATCCCCAGGATCGTCAGCACCGGGATCAGCGCATTGCGAAAGGCATGGCGGCGCAGCGCCTGACCGCTGGTCAGCCCCTTGGCGCGGGCGGTGCGGATATAGTCCTGGCCCATCGTCTCGATCAGGGCGGACCGCAGCACGCGGGCCAGGATCGCGGCTTGGGGCAAAGCCAGCGCCACCGCAGGCAGGATCAGCGATTTCAGCGCCGCCAGGGGATCGGACCAGCCGGGAAAGCCCCCCGCCGGCAGCCAGCGCAGCCTGACCGCGAAGACCAGCACCAGCAGCATCGCGAACCAGAAATTCGGCAGGGCGATGCCCACATGCGTGGTCCCCATCGCCAGCCCGCCGTCCGCCCGGCCCCGCCGCGCCGCAGCGTAAAGCCCGACGGGCAGCGCCACGGCCACGGCCAGGGCCAGCGCCATCAGCGCCAGCGGCAGGGACACCTGCAGCCGTTCAAGGATCATCCCGGCGACCGGCGTCTTGTAGGTGAAGCTGGTGCCGAAATCCCCCTGCAGGATCGAACCCGCCCATGCCGCATAGCGAAGGGGCAGGGGCCGGTCCAGGCCCATCTGCTGGCGCAGCGCGGCCAAGGTTTCCGGCTGCGCGCCGGTCCCCAGCATGAAGCTGGCCGGATCGCCGGGCACAAGCTCGGTCACGGAAAAGATCAGGGCCGAGGCTGCAAGCAGGCTCAGCCCCAAGACGATCATCCGGCGAGACAGGTATCGCAGCATGGCCGCATTGCTAGCCTGCCTCGCGCCTGCGGTAAAGCAGCCTCAGCCCTGGCCGCGCGGATACCAGTTGGCGATGACGACAAGGCTGCCCGCGTCCGACGCCTCGACCAGGCGGGCGAATTCCTGAACGTCGCTGCCCTTGTGGTGATAGGGGAAGACGGTGACGGGCTTGAAGGCGGCGACTGCCTCGGCCGCCTGCCGGACCGTCATGGTATAGGGCAGGTTCATCGGCAGGAAGGCGACCTCGATGCCCTCCAGCGCGCGCATCTCGGGCGTGTCCTCGGTATCGCCGGCGATGTAGAAGCGCTTGCCGCCGATGGTCAGGACATAGCCGTTGTCGCGGCCCTGCGGATGATATTGCAGCCGGTCGGCGGTGGTGTTGTAGGCGGGCACGGCCTCGACCAGCAGGCCCATGGCCTGGGCCTGGTCGCCATTTGCCATGGCGGTGGCGCGGGCCTGCATGTCGGCGGGCAGCATCCCGTGGACCGCCGGATTGGCGATGATCGCCACGGCAGGCAGGGCCTGCAGCGTCGGCAGGTCGAAGTGGTCGCCGTGTTCGTGGGTGATCAGGATCAGGGAGGGCTGCGGCAGCCCGCGATACAGATCCGCGCCGCCCACCGGATCGACATAGATCACGCCGCCCGGCGTCTCGATCACCATCGAGGCGTGGTCGACAGGATGGAAGACCACCTGTCCCCCTTCGACCGGATAGGAGAAAGAGGTCGGCGCGGCGCTCTGGGCAAGGGTGATGCGGGGCATGGCGGTGGCGCTGATCGTTGCAAGGCCCAGCATCAGGCTGGCGCGGCGGCTGAGAATCATCGGAACACTCCGGGCACAAGGATGGGCACGGGATGGAACACGCCTTGCGCCTTTGGGGTTCCCTTGCTGCCGTCCCGCCGCGCGGGCAGGATGGCGGGAAAACAGCAAGCCGGGGGAAGGATGACTCATCTGTGGGTGCGGGCCGAGAGCCGCCCGAACGAGGACCGGGTGGGCATCACCCCTGATGGCGTGGCGCAGCTGATCGCCCAGCGCTTCACTGTCACGGTCGAGGACAGCCCCCGCCGCGTGCTGCCGACGGATGCCTATGTCCGCGCGGGCGCCACGATCGTCCCCGAGGGCAGCTGGCCCACCGCGCCGGACGATGCCATCATCTTCGGGCTGAAGGAACTGCCGGATGACGGCACCCCCCTGCGCCACCGTCACGTCATGTTCGGCCATGCCTTCAAGGGCCAGCCTGCGGGCCAGGCGCTGCTGCGCCGCTTTCGGGACGGGGGCGGGCGGCTGTACGATTTGGAATACCTGACGGACGATACGGGCCGCCGACTAGCCGCCTTCGGATACTGGGCGGGCTATGCGGGGGCGGCTGTCAGCCTGAAGGCCTGGGTCGCCCAGCAGCGCGGCGGCGTTTGCGGGCCGGTCCATGCCTATGCCGATAAAGCACTGCTTCTGGATGAACTCCGCGCGCAACTGGACGCCACCGGCCGCCCCCGTCCGCGCGCCCTGGTGATTGGGGCCAGGGGCCGCGTGGGCAGCGGGGCAGTGGATCTGCTGGTGGAATTGAGTGTCCCCGTCACCCGCTGGGACATGGCCGAGACTGCGCATGGCGGTCCCTTCCCCGAAGTGCTGTCCCATGACCTGTTCATCAACGCGATCCTGGCCCAGCCGGGCGCGCCGGTCTTTGTCCCCAAGGATGCCGTGGCGCCGGCGCGCGCGCTGACGGTCATCGGCGACGTAGCCTGCGACCCGGCCAGCGATTTTTCCCCGATCAAGGTCTATGACCGAACCACCACCTGGGACCAGCCGGTCCTGCGCGTGGCCGAAAACCCGGCCCTGGACGTGATGGCCATCGACAACCTGCCCTCGATCCTGCCGCGCGAAAGCTCGGAAGATTATGCGCGGCAGGTGCTGCCGGTGCTGGTGCAGCTTGACCGGATCGACGAAGGGCCCTGGGGCCGGGCGGGGGCGCTGTTTGGGGAGCATATGGAGAGGCTCGCCTGACACAGACGTGATGGGGCAGGGCGGAACACCGCCCCCTGCGGAGTATTCGGCCAGCAATCATCCGACATCCAGGAGGCTCGCATGTCCCGCCTTTTCCTCAGCATGCCGACCCTGACCGCTGTTGCGGCATTGCTTGGCGGGGCCGCGCTGGCGCAGGACTTCAACGCCCGGCCCCCGAACGGCCGGGGCCAGCAGCCTGCCTTTGAAAACCAGACCCGCGCCCCCATGCTGGCGGATGACGTGGCGCTGAAACAGACAGTCTTGGCCGAGGGGCTGGACCACCCCTGGGGCCTTGCCGAACTGCCGGACGGCGGCTGGCTGCTGACCGAACGCAGCGGCAAGCTGCGCATGGTCGGGGCCGACGGCGCGCTGTCCGGCCCGATCGGCGGCTTGCCGGAAATCCACACGCGCGATCAGGGCGGGCTTCTGGACGTGGCGGTCCGCGACGACTTCGCCCGGACCCGCCGCGTCTGGATCAGCTTTGCCCAACCGCGCGAGGGCGGCAAGACCGCGACCGCCGTGGCCACCGGCACGCTGTCCCCTGATGGCAGCACGCTGGAAGGCATGAAGGTCATCTGGCAGCAGCAGCCTGCCTGGAAATCGACCAAGCATTACGGATCGGTCCTGGTCTTCGACAGGCAGGGCGGGCTGTTCGTGACGACCGGCGAACGCTCGAACCCCGACTCGCGGGTCTATGCGCAGAACGTGACCACCACCCTGGGCAAGGTCGTCCGCATCGACCCCGATACCGGCGCACCCATGGGCAAGCCCGGCGTGGCCGAGGCCCTGCCAGAAATCTGGTCCTGGGGCCACCGCAACATGCAGGGCGCGGCCCTGGACGGGCAGGGCCGGTTGTGGACCATCGAACACGGCCCCAAGGGCGGGGACGAGTTGAACCGCCCGCAGGCGGGCCGCAACTATGGCTGGCCGCGCGTGACCTATGGCATCGACTACAGCGGCAAGCCCATCGGCGAAGGGATCACGCAACTGGAGGGGACCGAGCAGCCGGTCTATTACTGGGATCCGGTGATCGCGCCGGGCCAGATGACCTTTTACGACGGCGCGATGTTCCCCGGCTGGCAGGGCAACCTGCTGATTGGCGGGATGCAGGCCCAGGCCCTGGTGCGGCTGGATCTGGACGGCGACCGCGTGACCGGAGAGGCGCGCCACCTGCAGGGCATCGGCCGCGTGCGCGAGGTCGAGGTCGCCCGCGACGGCGCCATCATGCTGCTGACGGATGCGGACAACGGCAAGCTGATCCGCGTGACCCCGCAATGATCAGACGGGCCGGTTGAGGTCATCCTCGGCATCCTCCGGGGATATGCCCAGGGCCTCCAGGCCGGATTCCAGCAGGTCGGCCAGGCGCGGCTCGCCCATCAGGTAATCCTCGGTGGGCGTGGTGCGTTCGATCCGCGCGGTTTCGATGGCTTCCTCAAGCTCCTCTGGCTCGAAGCTCTCGCGGCCGATCCACATGACGGCCACCAGCGAGGCCTGCTCATCCTCGTTCAGGTTGGCGATGAAGTCGCGCAATTCGCTTTGCACGCCATGTTGCCGCCTGCCGCCCGAATGTGCCCAAGGGTTGACGCCGCTGTCGTATTCGCGCGCGCGGATGATGATATGGGCGATCTTCTCGGGGCTGATCTGCAGCATCATTGGCTCCTTCGCTAGGGCGACTGTCGCGCCGTTGCGGGCGGCGGTCAATCCTTGCGCCCGAACAGCCGCTCGATGTCCGACAGCCGCAGCTTGACCCAGGTCGGGCGGCCGTGGTTGCACTGGCCGGATTTCGGCGTGCGTTCCATTTCCCGCAGCAGGGCGTTCATTTCCTCGGCCGTCATGCGGCGGCCCGAGCGGACCGATCCGTGGCAGGCCATCGAGGACAGGACCGCATCCAGCCGCCCTCGCAGCCGGTCGGAGGCGCCCTGGTCCGCAAGGTCGTCCAGGATGTCGCGGATCAGGGCACGTGCGTCCAGCTTCGCCAGCATCGCCGGGGTTTCGCGAACCGCGATGGCGCTGCCGCCGAAAGGTTCGATGATCAGGCCGAGGGCGGCCAGGTCGTCCGCCACCGACAGGATGCGGTTGGCGTCGGACTCGGACAGGTCCACGATCTCGGGGATCAGCAGGGCCTGGCGGGCGATGCCGGTTGCCGCCGCCTGCGCCTTCAGCCGCTCATAGACCAGCCGTTCATGGGCGGCATGCGCATCGACGATGACCAGCCCGTCATCTGTCTGGGCGATGATGTAGTTTTCATGGATCTGCGCCCGCGCGGCGCCCAGGGGGGCGTCCACGGGAACCACGACCGGATCCTCGGCGCGGGCCGAGGGTGCCTCGGCAAAACCGGGCGTCGGGGCCTGCAGGTCCAGGCTGGCGCGGATGGCCGCGGGCGAGGGGCGGTAATCCATCTGGTAGGCGCGGGGCGCCACGGGTTCGGGCTTGAACGCGGCCAGTGTCGCATCCCCCACGGTCGAAGACGCCCGATGCCCGGCATTCGCCAGCCCGTGCCGCAAGGCGCTGACCACCAGGCCGCGCGCGCCTTGCGGATCGCGGAAGCGGACCTCGGCCTTGGCGGGATGGACGTTCACGTCCACAAGCTGCGGGTCGCAGGTCAGATACAGCACCGCCGCCGGATGCCGACCCGATGCCAGCACGTCCATGTATCCCGCCCGCAGCGCGCCGGTCAGCAGCTTGTCGCGGACCGGGCGGCCGTTCACGTAAAGATGCTGCGCCACCGCCGCGCCGCGCGAATAGGTGGGTAGGGCGGCAAAGCCGGTCAATGCCAGCCCGTCGCGTTCGGCGTCGATGGGGATCGCATTGTCGATGAAGTCGCGGCCCATGACGCGGGACAGGCGGATCTGCAAGGCGTCGAACAATTCGCCCTGTTCGGCATCGGCGCGGAAGATCTCCTTGCTGTCGGTGGCCAGGGTGAAGCCCACGAAAGGCTCCGCCATGGCAAGGCGGCGGACGCATTCGGCGACCGCCATCGTCTCGGTCCGGTCGCCGCGCAGGAATTTCAGGCGCGCCGGGGTGGCGAAGAACAGGTCGCGCAGTTCCACGACCGTGCCGGGATTGGCGGCAGAGGGCCGCACCGGCGTCACCTTGCCGCCCGCCACCGCGATCACCGCGCCTTCCCCGCCCCGCGCGCGGGACGTGATCGTCAGCCGCCCGACCGCGCCCAGGGAAGGCAGCGCCTCCCCCCGGAAGCCGAAGGAGCGGATCGCCAGCAGGTCCGAGCCGTCGATCTTGCTGGTCGCGTGGCGCGACAGGGCCAGGGGCAGGTCGTCCGGCACCATCCCGCAGCCGTCGTCGCAGATCCGGATCAGCCGCCTGCCGCCCTCCTCGATGGCGATGTCGATGCGGGTGGCCCCGGCATCCAGCGCGTTTTCCACCAGTTCCTTGACCGCCGAGGCCGGACGCTCAACCACCTCGCCCGCCGCGATGCGGTTGGCGGTGGCCTCGTCAAGCTGGCGGATGACGGGCCGGATATGGGGGGCGTGGCTGTTCATGCACCCAAATCTAGCAGGGGCGGGTCAGTGTCGCCAGAGATTCCATCAGGGGACCAGACAGGCTGGACCCGTTCTGCTTCACCTTTGCCCAAATATCCCACAGGGGGTCCGGGGGACGTGAAGTCCCCCGGTGCAACAGCCAGGTCAGTTCACCACGTCCGCCGCTTCGCCCTCATCCGTCGCAGCGATCCCTTCCGGCCGGCCCACCAGCACAAAACGCAACTGGTCCGCGTGCAGCAGCCGCCCGGCCACGCGCTTCACGTCCTCGGCCGTCACCGCCTCGACCCTGGCGTTGCGGGTGTTCACATAGTCGATGGGAAAGCCGATCAGCTGCATCCCGGCCAGGATCCCGGCGATCTTGCCGTTGCCGTCGAAGCGCAGGGGATATTCGCCGGTCAGATAGGTCTTGGCGTCGTTCAACTCCTTGTCGGTCACGCCTTCCGCCATCCGGTCCCATTCAGCCCTGATCAGGTCCACCGCCTGGCCAATGGTGGCGTTCGACCCGGCCATGCCGCCCTGCCAGGTCTGGCCGTAAAGACCCGTCGCCAGCCCCGTGCCCACGCCATAGGTCAGTCCGCGCTTTTCGCGGATCTCGTCCATCAGGCGCGAACTGAAGCCGCCGCCGCCCAGGATATGGTTGGCGACATAGGCCGCGAAGTAATCGGGATCGTCGATGGGCAGGCCCGGTCCGGCAAAGCTGACGATGGTCTGGGGGCTGTCCCAGTCGATCACCGTGACGCCGCCGGTCAGTTGCAGCTTGGCCGTTTCGGGCAAGGGCGCGGTGCCCTGTTCCGGCAGGCCCCCCAGTACCTTGTCCAGCAGAAGGCCCAGTTCCTCGGGCGAGATGTCGCCCGCCGCCCCCACCACCACGCGGTCGCGGGCCAGCACGCGGTTCTTGGCCGCGACCAGATCCTGCCGCATCAGCCCTGCCACCGACTCCAGCGTACCGTTGATGGATGTGGCATAGGGATGATCGCCCCAGGCCTGGCGGGCCATTTCGGTGGCGGCGATGGCCTGCGGATCGGTTTCCTCGGACCGGATGATGGCCTGGACCTGCGCGCGCACGCGTTCCACCGCCGCATCGTCGAAGCGGGGCTGGGTCAGCGCCTCGGCCAGCAGGGCTGCGGCCTCGTCGCGGTTCTCGCTCAGGGCGCGCAGGCTGACGGAGAGCGCGTCGTCGCTGACATCGAACGAGAACTTGGCCCCCAGCTCCTCGACCGCCTGGGCGAAGGCCACCGAATCGCGGTCGCCCGCGCCTTCCTCCAGCGTGCCGGTCATCAGGTTGATGGCGCCGCGCTTGTCGGGCGCATCCAGGCTGGCGCCGCCCTTGAAGTCGAACTCCACCGCGACAAAGGGAATGCTGTCGTCCTGGACCAGCCAGGCCTTGATCCCGCCGGGCGAGGTGACCTCCTGGATGTCGATGGCATGGGCCGGGACGGCGAGAACGGCGAAGAACAGGGCAATGGCGGCGCGGATCATCCTTGCACCTCGGGCTGTGGGGCTTCGGTCGGGGCGGGGACGGCTTCGGGCGCGGCGGCCGGGGTCGGCGCGGCGTCAGGGGGTGCGGGCAGCAGCCAGCCGGTCACGGTGGCGCGGCTGCCCAGCACCTGCCGGGCGGCACCCATCACGTCATCTGCGGTCACAGCGGCCAGGATGTCGGGCCAGTCCTCCACGTCCTTGACCGACAGCCCGGTCGCCAGCCCCTGACCATAGTCATAGGCCCGGCCATGCGCCGAATCGAGTTTGTAAACCCGCGCGGCTTCGATCTGCGTCTTCACCCGGTCCAGATCCGCCTGGTCGGGGCCTTTTTCCAGAAAGGCCGCCAGAACGCGGTCCAGTTCCGCCTCCGCCTCCTCGGGCGCCATGCCGTCGGCGGGGACCAGAGAGATCGCGAAGCTGGTCGGATCGACGGAAAAGCCGTCATAGCCCGCGTTCACCCACAGGGCCTTGCCCTTCATCGCCAGTTCGCGCCCCAGGACCGAGGTCTGCATGGACCCGCCCAGCAATTCCGCCAGCACTGTCAGTGCAGCGGCGTCCTTCTGGTCGCCCGGATTGCGTTCCGGTGCGACATAGCTGCGGGTCATCACCGGCTGGGGCACGCGGGGATCGGTCATCTCCATCCGCCGGGGAGCGCGCTGGGTCGGTTCCTGCGGGCGGAGGCGCGGCTCGGCCTCGCCCTTGGCGGGGATCGGGCCATAGTATTTCTCGGCCAGTTCGCGGGCCTTTTCGGGGGTCACGTCGCCCGCCAGGATCAGCACCGCCTCGTTCGGGGAATAGTGGTCGCCATACCAGGCCAAGGCGTCGTCGCGGGTCAGCCCCTCCATCTCGGACCGCCAGCCGATCACGGGACGGCCGTAGGGATGGTTGTAGTAAAGCGTGGCGTTGCGTTCCTCGGCGAACAGCGATGCCGGGTCGCTGTCCACGCGCTGCGCGCGCTCCTCCAGCACGACCTGGCGCTCGGCCTGCCAGTCATCCTCGCCGATGCGCAGGTTGGCCATGCGGTCGGCCTCCATCTCCATCACCAGGGGCAGGCGGTCCGAGGCGATGCGCTGGAAATAGGCGGTGTAGTCATAGGAGGTGAAGGCATTGTCCATGCCGCCATTGGCGGTGACGGTCTTGGACAATTCGCCCGGTTCCAGCTTGTCGGTGCCCTTGAACATCAGGTGTTCCAGGTAATGGGCGATCCCCGACTTGCCGGGCTGTTCGTCGGCGGACCCGATCCTGTACCAGACCATCTGCACGACCACGGGGGCGCGGTGATCCTCGATCACCACGGTTTCCAGGCCATTGGGCAGGGTGAAATGGGTGACGCCGTTGGCATCAGAGCCGGGCATCTGGGCCAAGGCGGGCGTGGCGCAGAGGGTCAGGGCCAGCAGGGTGGGGCGGTGCATGGGGGGCAAACCTCCTTGGTCTTGGGCGAAAGTGACCAAAGGCGGGGCCGCGCGCAACCTGTCACACGCTAATGTGTCGCGACGGTGATGGGCAGGGCAGTAGGCCCATGGGCCTGAAGCCCGGTCTTCCAGGCGGTCGGGCCTGCCATGTCGATGCTGCGGGTGCGGGCCAGAAGCCGGGTGAACAGGATTTCCATGTTCAGCCGCGCCAGATTGTTGCCCAGGCAGACATGCGGCCCCGCGCCGAAGGCCAGGTGCAGGTTGGGCTTGCGCGCCACATCGAAGCGGTCGGGATCCGGGAAGGCATCCGGGTCGCGGTTGGTGCTGGCGTAAAGCAGGCCGAACTTCGTTCCCTTCGGCCAGTCCTGCCCGCAGACCGTCATGTCCTCGCTGGCGTAGCGGTGGAAAAAGATCAGCGGCGGGGCAAAGCGGAACATTTCCTGGACGGCCGTTGGCATCAGGGCGGGCTCGGTGCGCAGCCGCGCCATCTGGTCCGGGTGCGTCAGCAGCGCATGCAATCCGCTGCCCATCACGTCGATGGTCGAACCATGCCCCGCGTGCAGGATCTGCATGATGGTCGCGATTAGCTCGTCATGGCTCAGCAGGCCCGCATTCTCGGCCCCGATCATCGCGGACATCAGGTCGTCGCGAGGACGGGCCTTGCGGGCGGCATGGAGGTCTTGCAGCGCGTCGTGGAACAGGACCACCGACTGTTCGGCCTGCGCCTTGCGCTCGGCCGTGCGGCGGCTCACGTCGAAATAGCTGACGGTGTCCTCGGACCACTGCGTCATCTGCGGGGCAAGCGCGGGGTCGGTGCCGATCAGGTGGCCGATGACCTGCCCCGGCAGAGGCGCGGCCAGATCCGCGATGAAGTCGAAGCGGCCCTGCGGGATCAGCCGGTCCAGCGCGGCATCGACCCATTCGGTGACAAAGCCGCGCAGGCTTTCCAGCCGGGTCTTTGTAAAGAACGGAAACACCGCGCGGCGCAACCGGTCATGGTCCAGCCCGTCCAGTTCCAGCATCGAGGTCTGCACGAAGCGTTCGTGGAACGGCATGTCGTGGAAATTCTCGGCCACCTGCATCCTGCGCTGTTCTTGCGGGCCGAAAAGCGCCGTGTCCCGCACCATCCGCCGATCCGAGGCGATGGCGCGCACGTCGTGAAACCGGGAGGCAAGGCGAAAGCCGTTCCACAAGGGCAGACCCGGCATGGCCCGCAGCCGCGCATAGGCAGGCCAGGGGTTTTCGCCGAAACCGGGCTGCGCGGGGTCGAAATCCGCAGTCATTCCTCGACAGGCGCGGGCGAGGTCTGGGTGATCGCCCCCGCGCGCTGCCACCGCTGCTGCTCGGTCTGCGAATCAAGCGCCAGCGGGCGGTAGGCGCGCTGATAGACCGAGGTGCCGAACAGCGCCTCCAGCGGGCGGCGCTTGTTGCGAGACCGCCAGTCGGCGTCAGACTGCGCCAGCTTTTCGCGGATCGCCGGGTCGCTGCCGCGCCGGGCGGCATGGGCCACAAGCGCCCCGTCGGATGCGGCGATGCCCTGGTCCGCCAGCCGCGCCGGGTTGCCGCCAAGGGCCGCCACCGCATCGGCATTCGGGTTCGGGTCGGTGATGTTGGCCCCGCCCGGCGTGGGGGCGGGCAGCAGTGCCAGGTCGGGCGGCATGGACAGTGGCCGGGTCGGCAGGATGGCGAATTCGTCCGGGCTGTTCTGGCCGGTCTCGATATTCATCAACTGGTTGCTGCCGCAGGCCGAAAGCCCCATGACGGCCGCTGCCGCGATGCCCCTGACGAAAGCCTGCATGTCCTGCCCCTTGCCTTGTTGCGCCCGTTCTAGCCGGATTTGCCCGCGCCGTCACGGGTGTTGTCGCGGGTCTTGTCAGGGGCGGTGTCGGCGGGCCGGGAACGCGGCTTGCGGGCGGGCTTTTCCGGTTCCTTCTTCTGCGGCACCAGGACCAGCCCGATGGCACCCGCGAAGATGGCGATGTCGGCCACGTTGAAGCTGTAGGGGTTCTGCCAGCCGGGCAGCGACATGTTCAGGAAATCCGCCACCGCGCCGTAAAGCAGCCGGTCGATCACGTTGCCAAGCGCGCCGCCGATCAGCAGCCCCGCCGCGAAGCGGGCGAAACGCCCCGCATTGCTGCGCCAGATCCAGATCCAGACCCAGGCCACGATGGCGATTGCCACCGTGATCAGGATCCATTTCGTGACATCGGTGTCGGACGCCATCAGCCCGAAGTTCACCCCCTGGTTCCAGGCCATGCGCAGGTTCAGCCAGGGCGGCAGAACGTCGATTTCCCGCACGCGGTCCAGTTGCAGGACATGGACCACCCAGTATTTCAGCACTTGGTCCAGCAGGAAGACCAGCCCCGCCACCCAGGCCACCAGCCGCATGTTCGTGCGGGCCGGAGGTGCAGGCTTTTTCGGCGAGCGCGGCCGACGCGCCTTGGGCGCCGGATGCTGGGCCGGTGCCGGGGGCGGCTGGTCCAGGGGCAGTTCGTGCTGCATCAGTGCCGGAAGTGCCGCTGGCCGGTGAAGACCATCGCCAGGCCAAGGCGGTTGGCCGCCGTGATCACCTCGTCATCGCGCATCGATCCGCCGGGCTGGATGACGGCGCGGGCGCCGGCTTCCGCTAGGGCCTCGATCCCGTCGGCGAAGGGGAAGAAGGCGTCGGATGCCACTACCGCGCCGATGGTCAGGGGTTGGGCAAGGCCCAGAGCCTCGGCCATGTCCTCGGACTTGCGGCGGCCGATGCGGGTGCTGTCCACGCGGCTCATCTGGCCCGCGCCGATGCCGACGGTCGCCAGGTCGCGGGCATAGACGATGGCGTTGGACTTGACGTGCTTGGCGACGGTCCAGGCGAACAGCATGTCGCGCAGTTCCGCGTCATCGGGCTGGCGCTCGCTGACGACCTTCAGGTCCGAAAGACCCACATGGCCGTTGTCGCGCCCCTGGACCAGGAAGCCGCCCGCAACCTGGCGGAAGGACAGCCCGGCGGCTTGCGGATCGGGAAGGCCGCCGGTGGTCAGCAGGCGCAGGTTCTTCTTGGCGGCGAAGATGCGCTTGGCGTCCTCATCCGCGTCGGGCGCGATCACCACTTCGGTGAAGATCTTGGCGATCTCCTCGGCGGTCGGGCCGTCCAGCGTCTGGTTCAGCGCAATGATGCCCCCAAAGGCCGAGGTTCGGTCGCAGTCGAAGGCCCGCTTGTAGGCATCCAGCGCAGAATCGCCACGTGCCACGCCGCAGGGGTTGGCGTGCTTGATGATCGCGCAGGCCGGGCCCTGGGCGGGATCGAATTCCGCGACCAGTTCAAAGGCTGCGTCGGTGTCGTTGATGTTGTTGTAGGACAGTTCCTTGCCCTGCCACTGCTTCGCGGTAGCGACGCCCGGGCGGTTTTCCCCCGTGACATAGAAGGCCGCCTGCTGGTGCGGGTTCTCGCCATAGCGCAGGGGTTGCGCCAGCGTGCCCGCGAAGGCGCGGCGGCGGGGCGTTTCCTCGCCAATGGCGTCCGTAAGCCAGGTGCTGACGGCGGCGTCATAGGCGGCGGTGCGGGCATAAGCGATCTGCGCCTGGCGCTGGCGGAAGGCCAGCGTTGTGCGATCGTCGTTGGCGTCCAGTTCGGCCAGCAGGGCGTCGTAGTCCTGCACATCGACGATCACGGTGACGAAGCCGTGGTTCTTGGCCGCAGCCCGGATCATCGCCGGGCCGCCGATGTCGATGTTCTCGATGCAGTCGTCATAGGACGCGCCCTTGGCGACGGTTTCCTCGAAGGGATAAAGGTTCACGACCAGCAGGTCGATGGGGCCGATGCCATGGGCCTCCATCGCGGCCAGGTGTTCGGCGTTGTCGCGCAGGGCCAAAAGGCCGCCATGGACCGCCGGGTGCAGCGTCTTGACGCGGCCGTCCATCATCTCGGGGAAGCCCGTCACATCGGCCACGTCCACCACCGTCAGCCCCGCATCGCGCAGCGATTTCGCGCTGCCGCCGGTGGACAGGATCTCGATCCCCCGCGCGTCCAGCTTGCGGGCGAAGTCGATCAGCCCGGTCTTGTCGGAAACGGAGATCAGCGCGCGTCTGATCGGCACGGGATGGGACATGAGGGCCTCGCATCTGGTTTGCGGTCGCTTAGCGTCATGCGGGCCAAAGGTCCAGTGTTGCCGCCGGGGGCGCTTCGCTCCCCGCTCGGGCCTGCCGGCCCCTTCTCCTCTGAATAAGGTCCACTGGACCTTTTTCCGGGCGCTTCGAAGCCCCCACAGGATATTTATGGCCCGCAGCAGGAGATCAGTGGGCCTTGCGAAGCCGCGCCATGAAGAAGCCGTCCATGCCGCCCTTGTCCGGCCAAAAGTCGGGACGCGTGCGCAACCCGCCTTCGGGGGTGATCCAGGACGGATCGGCGCCGGGCAGGGCTGGTTCTTCGACCGTCAGACCCGGATGGCGGGCGAGGGCTGCGGCGATCTGCGCCTCGCCTTCGTCGGGCAGCAGCGAGCAGACGGCATAGACCATCCGCCCGCCCGGCGGCAGCAGCGACAGGGCATGGTCGATCAGCCGCGACTGCAGGTCGATCAGCGCGGGGATCCCCGAGCCGTCGCGCAGGAAGGGCAGGTCGGGGTGGCGGCGGATCGTGCCGGTGGCCGAACAAGGCGCGTCCAGCAGGATCGCGTCCAGCGGCGCGTCGGGGCGCCAGTCAAGCGCGTCTGCTGCGACCAGATCTGCAGAAAGGCCGCAGCGGCGCAGGTTCTCGGCCACGCGCTTGAGGCGCGCGGGGTTGATGTCCACCGCCGTGACCTGCGCCCCTGCGGCGGCCAGTTGCAGGGTCTTGCCGCCCGGCGCGGCGCAAAGGTCGGCGATTCGCTCGCCCGGCTGGGGGTCCAGCAGGCGGGCGGGCAGGGCGGCGGCGGCGTCCTGCACCCACCAGTCGCCTTCCGCGAAGCCCGGCAGGGCCGAGACCTGCACGGGCCCATGGAGGCGCAGGGATCCGGTCGGCAGCGGCTCCGCGCCCTCGACCGACACCCCCGGCTTGGGGGACAGGTCCAGGGGGGCTGCGGCCTGATGCGCGGCCTCGATGGCTTGGGCCGCCTCCTCGCCATAGGCGGCGGCGACGGGTTCGCGCAGCCAGGCGGGCATCGGCTGCGGGGGCAGGTCGGCCCAGCCTTGATGCGCCGATACCTTGCGCAGCACGGCGTTCACCATGCCGGACGCCGCCTGTCCCTTCTGTCCAAGCCCGCGCGTCAGGCTGACCGCCGCATCCACGACGCCATGGGGGGCGCTGTCCAGCTCCAGCAGCTCGACGACTGCCAGCCGCAGGATGTCGGCGACCTGCGGGCTGGGCTTGCGGCTGACATAGCCCGCGATCACCGCATCGGCGCGGGCGTTGTGACGCAGCACGGCACCGGCAAGGCGCCCGGCGCGGGCCTGGTCGGCGGACGACAACGCCTTCAGTGCGCCTGCTTGGTCCGACAGGGACAGCCCGTCGCGCACGCCCGCCAGCAGCCGAAGCGCGCCGGAACGCGCCATATCCAAGCCCCGCTTTGCCAAATCGCTTTCCTTTGCCTAAATCCACTGAAAGACTGCCGTGACCCTTACGTTCATTCGGGGACTGTTGCCATGACCGATCGTGCTGATTTGCCGCCCGCCGCCCAACGTGCCTTGGCCGAGGCCGCCGAACGCCGCAAGGCCGCTGCCGCCGCGCAGCCCCTGCCCAAGGAATATGGTGGCCGCGACGGGCCCGAACCCGTCCGCTATGGCGATTACGAAAAGAACGGCATCGCGGTGGATTTCTGAATGGATTGGCTGCGCGCGCCGGCGGCCCAGCAGGGCCGTGCGATCATGGCCGGGCTTCTGGATCCCATCGACCAGACCGAGGCCTATCTGGCTGCCATCAAGGCCCATCCCCACGCCGCCCGCATCTATGCCCGCGTGACCGATGCCCGCGCCCGTTCGGAAACCATCGCCGCCCATGACCGCGCCAAGCTGGAACAGCGGCGCGGGCTGCTGGACGGCGTGGCGATCAGCTGGAAGGACAATATCGACAGCGGCGGCACCGTGACCGAGGCGGGATCCAGGCTGCTGGAAGGCCGCGTGCCCCGCAAGGACGCCATCGTGCTGGCCCGCGCGTCCCGGCAGGGGACGATCTGCCTGGGCAAGACCCACATGACGGAGCTGGCCTTTTCCGGGCTGGGGCTGAACCCGAACACCGCGACGCCGCCAAACGCGCTGGATCCCGATCTGGCGCCCGGCGGATCGTCCTCGGGCGCGGCCGTGTCGGTGGCGCTGGGGCTGGCGGCGGCGGCGATCGGGTCGGACACGGGCGGCTCGATCCGGGTGCCCGCCGCCTGGAACGACCTCGTGGGCTTCAAGCCCAGACATGATTCGCTGCCCGAAAAGGGCGTCGTGCCCCTGTGCCGCAAGTTCGACATCACCGGCCCCATCGCCCGCACGGTCGAGGATTGCGCCGAACTGTTCGCGCTGATGGCGGGCACAAGGCCCGCCGACCTGACCGGGGCTTCCGTCGCCGGGCGCCGCCTGATGGTGCTGGATGGCGTTCCCTTCGACGGAGCCGAGGAAGGCCCGGTTGCGGCTTTCGAGGATGCGGTGGACCGGCTGGCCCGTGCGGGCGCGCAGATCGACCGCCTGTCCAGCGACTGGGTGGCGAAGGCCATGCCGCTGTCGGCTGCCCTGTTCGCGCCCGAGGCCTATGGCATCTGGCGCGCCCAGATCGAGGATGCGCCGGAATTGATGTGGAAGCCGATCCTGGATCGCTTTCGCGGCGGGGCCGATGTCAGCGCGCCCGATTACGTCGCCGCCTGGGAAAGCCTGGTGCGGATCCGGCGCAAGTGGATCAAGGAGGTGGCGTCCCGCCATGACGCGATCCTGCTGCCCACCGTGCCGATCCTGCCGCCCAACACCGCGCGCCTGATGGCGGACGAAGGCGAGTTCGTGCGCGCCAACCTGCTGACCCTGCGCAACACGCGCATCGGCAACCTGCTGGACCTGCCGGCCTGCACCCTGCCGACCGGCCACCCCGCCTGCGGGATTTCGGTCATGGGCCATGCGGGACGGGACACGCATCTGCTGTATCTTGCGGCGGGGGTCGAGGCAGCCCTGGCCGTGGGCTAGGGTGGCGGGCAGGGGGCGCTCGCGCCCCCTCTTGGCCTGCGGCCAATTCACCCCCCGAGGATACTTGGCGCACAGAAGATGAGGCGCGCGGTTGCTGGCTTTCGCTGGACGCAAGGGCGCGGTCACGCTAATGTTTCCAGTGATAAACGGGGCCGCAGACCCCGAAAGCGAGGCAGAATGGCGATCCCCGAGCGGTTCTCGAACCTGCCGGACTATGCGTTTCCGCGTTTGCGGGCGCTGCTGTCCGGCATCCAGCCGGGCCTGAAAGACGGCGAATCCCCGACGGTCCTGACCATCGGAGAGCCGCGCCATGCCATGCCGGATTTCGTGGCCGAAGTGATGGCCCGGAATATCGGGGGATTCGCCAGGTATCCATCGAACGAGGGCACGCCGGGGCTTTTGTCGGCGGTCAGCGGCTGGCTGGGGACGCGCTATGGCCTGGACGTGGCGCCGGATCGGATCATGGCGCTGAACGGCACGCGCGAGGGGCTGTTCAACGCGGCCCTGGCGCTGTGTCCCGAACGCAAGAACGGCGGGCGTCCGGCGATTCTGGTCCCGAATCCCTTCTACCAGGTCTATGCCGTGGCCGCCGCCGCCGTGCAGGCCGAGCCGGTCTTCGTGCCCGCCACGCCGGAAACCGGCAACCTGCCCGACTATGCCGCGCTGCCGCCCGCCGTTCTGGACCGCACGGCCATCGCCTATCTGTGTTCGCCCGCCAATCCGCAGGGGGCGATTGCCGACCGCGATTACCTGGAACACCTGATCGCCCTGGCGGACCGGCACGATTTCCTGGTCTTCGCCGACGAATGCTATTCCGAGATCTGGCGCGATGCGCCCCCGCCCGGCGCCCTGGCGGTGGCGACCGACATGGGGCTGGCGGACCGGGTGGTGATCTTCAACTCGCTGTCGAAACGCTCGAACCTGCCGGGGCTGCGGTCTGGCTTCGTCGCGGGCAGCGCCGCGAATATCGCCCAGATCCGCCGGTTGCGGGCCTATGCCGGGGCGCCCTTGTCGCCGCCCGCCCAGGCCGTCAGCGAAGCCGCCTGGCGGGACGAGGCGCATGTGGCGGCCAGCCGCGCGCTGTACCAGCAGAAATACGCCATCGCCGACCGGGTGCTGGGCAATGTGCCGGGATACCGGCCCATTCCCGGCGGCTTCTTCCTGTGGCTGCCGGTGACGGATGGCGAGGAGGCGGCGAAGACCCTGTGGGCGCAGGCGGGGATCCAGGTGCTGCCGGGGGCCTATCTGTCCCGCGAGGTCGATGGCCACAATCCCGGCAAGGGCTTCATCCGGGTGGCTCTGGTGGCCGATGCGGCGGAAACGGAACCGGCGCTGCAGCGCCTGCGCGCGGTGCTGTATGATGGAACGAAGGACGGGAAGGGCTAGGGGACGATGGCAAGCTGGCAGGCAAAACACCGCGATCCGCTTTTCGACCAGTCCACCCAAGCGGCGCTGGAACGGCGCGGCAAGGAATTGCTGGGCGCGCTCCTGATCGTTGTCGGCATCGTGGTCGCGATGGTCCTGGGAAGCTGGTCAGCCGAGGATCCCAGCTTCCTGTCGGCCACCGACGAGCCTGCGCAGAACGCCCTTGGCAGCTTCGGGGCCTATGTCGCCTCGCCCCTGATGATGATCACGGGTTACGGGTCGTGGATGCTGGTCATCGCGGCCTTTGTCTGGGGCCTGCGCTTCATGCTGCACCGGGGCGAGGAGCGCGTTATGCGCGGGCTGTTCACCCCCATCGCGGTGGCGCTTGCATCCGTTTACTGCAGCACGCTGGTGCCGGGGGCCGAATGGGAACAGACCTATGGCCTGGGCGGACATTTCGGCGACATGGTCATGGGGGCGATCCTGAACCTGCTGCCGATGAAGGCCCAGATCGGCATCCGCTTGGCCGGGCTGATCGTGGCCCTGGGAACGCTGGCCATGACCGCCTTTGTCCTGGGATACGAGCGGGCGGAGCTGCGCGTCTTCTGGCGGCGCTTCGTGATCGGGCTGCTGACGGCCCTTGATCTGGCGACGGTCGCCGTAGGGAAGGGCGCCGCCGCCTCGGCCGGGTTGAAGGACCGCATCGCGGCCCGGCGCGGCAAGGCCGATGCCGAACCCGCGCCGCGCGCGCCGGTCGTGGCCCGGCGCAAGCCCGCGGTCCCGGCCTTCGAGCTTGAGGAAGAACTGCCCGAACCCGAACTGATCGAACGCGACGCCGATTACGACGGCGACGCGCCCTCGGCCGAGGAGGTCAGCGGCCGCATCAGCGACGCGATCCGCACGCGGTCGGGCAAGCCCTCGGTCCTGGCGACGGTGACGGCGCGGCTGACGCGAGAAGGCCGGGCCGACCCGGCCCCCATCGATCCCGCCATTGGCGCGGAAACGCAGCGCACATCCGCTCCGGTGGTGAAAAAGCCCGTCCCGGCGCGTCCGGCGCAGGCGGAGGCCGGGCCGGACCTGGCCTTCGACGATGTCCTGAGCGCCTATGAACGCCCGCCGCTGGATCTGCTGACGGCGCCCTCGGCCAGCGACCAGGCGCAGATTTCCGAGGAAGTCCTGATGGACAACGCCCGGATGCTGGAAGCGGTGCTGGATGATTACGGCGTCAAGGGCCAGATCACCGAGGTCCGGCCGGGCCCGGTCGTCACGCTGTACGAACTGGAACCCGCGCCGGGGCTGAAGGCATCCCGTGTGATCGGCCTGTCCGACGACATCGCACGGTCCATGTCGGCCCTGTCGGCGCGCGTCAGCACCGTGCCGGGCCGCACCGTGATCGGGATCGAACTGCCGAACGCCCGGCGCGAAAAGGTGCTGCTGCGCGAAATCCTGGCAAGCCGCGCCTTTGGCGACGGCACCCAGCCGCTGCCCCTGGCGCTTGGCAAGGACATCGGCGGCGATCCGGTCGTGGCGAACCTGGCCAAGATGCCCCACCTGCTGATCGCGGGGACCACCGGGTCCGGGAAATCCGTCGCGATCAACACCATGATCCTGTCGCTGCTGTATAAACTGACGCCGGACGAATGCCGGCTGATCATGATCGACCCCAAGATGCTGGAACTGTCGGTTTATGACGGCATCCCGCATCTGCTGTCCCCCGTCGTCACCGATCCCAAGAAGGCCGTTGTCGCGCTGAAATGGGTCGTCGGAGAGATGGAGGAGCGTTACCGAAAGATGTCCAAGATGGGCGTGCGCAACATCGAGGGCTACAACACCCGCGTCCGCGAGGCGCTGTCCAAGGGCGAGATGTTCAAGCGCACCGTCCAGACCGGCTTTGACGAGGACACTGGCGAGCCGGTCTTCGAGACCGAGGAGTTCAAGCCCGAGACCTTCCCCTATATCGTCGTCATCGTGGACGAGATGGCCGACCTGATGATGGTCGCGGGGAAGGAGATCGAGGCCTGCATCCAGCGACTGGCGCAGATGGCCCGCGCATCCGGTATCCACCTGATCATGGCGACGCAGCGCCCCTCCGTCGATGTCATCACCGGCACGATCAAGGCGAACTTCCCGACCCGGATCAGCTTCCAGGTCACGTCCAAGATCGACTCGCGCACCATCCTGGGCGAGCAGGGGGCCGAGCAACTGCTGGGCCAGGGCGACATGCTCTACATGGGCAACGGCGCCCGCATCACCCGCATCCACGGCCCCTTCTGCAGCGACGAGGAGGTCGAGGAGGTCGTGACGCATCTGAAATCATTCGGCCCGCCGTCCTACAAGTCGGGCGTGGTCGAGGGCCCCGAGGACGAGGTGGCATCCGACATCGACGCCGTGCTGGGCCTGGGCGGCGATGGGGGGGACGATGCGCTTTATGACCAGGCGGTGATGATCGTCGCCAAGGACCGCAAGTGTTCGACCAGCTATATCCAGCGCAAGCTTGCCATCGGCTATAACAAGGCTGCCCGCCTGGTCGAGCAGATGGAGGAGCAGGGGGTGGTCAGCGCGGCCAACCACGTCGGCAAGCGCGAGGTGCTGGTGCCGGAGGTGTGAGGGGGCCTGGTTGCCGGATGAAGTCGGTGTTCCCCCGGAGCGCCACTGCTCTGCCCCGGCGCTTTCTGCAGGCCCTTCCGTTCCCCGATCCGGCCCCTGCGGCTGGTCATCCTCACGCGACTGACCGCATGACCTTCAGGGGCCTGCCGGTCTGAACCCTGCGGCCTTGGCCCCTGGAAACAACCCTTCCCCTTGGGCCCGCCAAACCCCATATTGCCACCAACCGTTCAGACCCGAACCATCTGGGGAACCCATGACCATGCTTTTCGACGGCGCGACCGACGCCCCCAAACCCGCCGATTTCATCAAGGACGTGACGGAAGCCACCTTCATGGCCAACGTCGTGCAGGCCTCGATGCAGGTGCCCGTAATCGTGGATTTCTGGGCGCCCTGGTGTGGGCCCTGCAAGACCTTGGGGCCCCAGCTCGAGGCCGAGGTCGCCCGCCACAAGGGCCGCGTGCGCATGGCCAAGGTCAATGTGGACGAAAACCAGATGATCGCCGCGCAGCTGCGCGTGCAGTCGATCCCGACTGTCTATGCCTTCTTCCAGGGCCAGCCGGTCGATGCCTTCCAGGGCGCCATCCCGCAAAGCCAGATCAAGCAGTTCGTGGACAAGCTGGCCGCGCTGTCGGGCGATGACGGCGGTCTGGCCGATGCGCTTGCCGCCGCCGAGCAGATGCTGGAGGAGGGCGCCTTCGCGGATGCCGCCGAAACCTTCGCCGCCATCGCCGCCGAGGATCCGGCCAGCAATGACGCCTGGGCGGGCGTGGTCCGCGCCCATCTGGCGGCGGGCGACGCGGACGCCGCGCAGGCAGCCCTTGACGAAATCCCCGCCCCCGCCGCGACAAGCGCCCCGGTGGAGGCCGCGCGCGCCCAGTTGCACCTGGCCCGCCAGGCCGCGAAGGCCGGGCCGCTGGACGCCCTGCAGACGCGTGTGGACGCCGATCCCACTGACCAGCAGGCGCGGCTGGAATACGCCCAGGCGCTGCACGCCGCGGGTCGGGTCGAGGAAGCCATCGACATCCTTCTGGACAGCTTCCGCCGCGACCGCGACTGGAACGAGGGCGCTGCCAAGGCGCAACTGCTGACGATCTTCGACAGCCTCAAGCCCAATGATCCCTTGGCGCAAAAGGGCCGCCGCCGCCTGTCGTCGCTGATCTTCGCCTGAGCCCATGCTGTTCCGCTTCGATCTGCCCGCGCGCATCGCCCTGTTCCCCCTGACGGGGGCGGTGCTGATGCCGCGCGCGCGGATCCCGCTGCATGTGTTCGAGCCGCGATACCTGCAGATGCTGGACGACACGCTGAAAACCGACCACCGCCTGATCGGCCTGATCCAGCCCGAGGGCGAGGGATTGGCGGCCATCGGCTGCGCAGGCCGCGTGGTGGCGTTTTCGGAAACCGACGACGGGCGGCAGATGATCTCTCTGCGCGCGATCTCGCGGTTCCGGCTGGTCGAGGCGCAGGAAGGCTTCACCCCCTATCTGATGGGAGAGGTAGACTGGTCCTCCTTCGCCCGCGACATGAAGGGCCCCGAGGAAGACCCGGCCATGGACCGCGCCGCGCTGTTTCCCCTGCTGCGCCGCTACATGGAGGCGCATGACCTGTCCACCGACTGGGACGCCGCGTCCGAGGCCCAGGACGAGGCGCTGATCAATTCGCTGTCCATGGTCCTGCCTTTCTCGCCCGGCGACAGGCAGGCGCTGCTGGAAAGCCCGACCCTGACGGACCGGCGCGAATTGCTGCAAGGGCTGATCGAATTCGCCCTGCATGGCGGCGACAACGAGGAACGACTGCAATGAGCCACCCTGAAAACGCCGCCTTCGACCGCCACATGCTGGAAGCCTTGGTCTGCCCCGTGACCCATGCGGTGCTGTCCTATGACGCCGCACGGCAGGAACTGGTGTCCCGCGCCGCCGGGCTGGCCTTCCCGATCCGCGCCGGGATCCCCATCATGCTGGTGGGCGAGGCCCGCCAGATCAAGGCGGACTGAGGGTGGCGGGCCCTGGTCCCTTCGCCCTGCGCCGCGGCACTCACCGCCCTGCCTTGCCCCGCTGGGTGCTGGCGGTCATCGCGCTGTGCTGCCTGATCGAGGCGGTGCTGACGCTCTGCGATCTGGCGGGCCTGCGGTTCACCGTCTATGTCGCGCAACGGGAGGGTTTCCTGCCCTATTTCACGTCTCAGCGGCTGGGCATCCCGGTCCGGCAGGTCGTGAACGGGCTGTTCGGCTTCTGGTCGGAACAGGTCCATGCCTGGCGCGGCCTTTATCCCGGCCAGCCTGCCCTGATGTTCCTGACCTATGGCTTCCTGCATGGCGGCCTGCTGCACCTGGGCATGAACATGCTGTCGCTCGCAGCCCTTGCGCGCGAGCTGGGGCAGATAATCGGGGCCATGCGCATGGCGGCGGTTTACCTGGTCAGCCAGGTGGCGGCGGCCTTGATGTTCGCGCTGATGGCGCCGACGGCCGGACCCATGGTCGGGGCCTCGGGCGCGATCTTCGGGCTGGCGGGTGCGCTGATCGGCTTTGCCGCCGTGACCGGCTGGCGCCGCCGCCGTCCCTTGGGGCAGTTGTGGCGCGGCGTTGCGATGATGGTGGTGCTGAACGTCGCCCTGACGGTCCTGATGCCGTCGATCGCTTGGGAGGCGCATCTGGGCGGCACCCTGGCCGGTCTGGTCATGGGTGCCTGGATGGCCCTGGGCCGCAGCCCCCGCCCGTCAACCCTCTGACGGCGCCGGATCCGGTTCGGCCTGACCTTCGGCGGCCGCGATCCGCCGCAGGGCCTGGCGGAACGGCTCGGCCGGGGCAGTGGCCAGCGAAGCCGCCGAACCGCCGGGGCTTTGGGCCAGATGCTCGGCGATCAGCCGATGGCCCAGGCTGTTGCCCGTTCCCCTGCGCAGGTCGCCCTTGCCCCCGAACCAGCGGGGATGGTCGTAATCGCGCCGCGCCCATTCGTTCATGGCCAGCCGCGTGGCTCCCTGCGCAGGCCTGACGGTGTCGATGGCATCCGGCGGCCCGCCCATCACCTGCAGCACGAAATGCCCGGCAAGCCCCTCGCTGACCAGGGCCTCGCCCAGCGATCTGCCATAGCCCGGCCCCTCCCAGCGGACCAGATGCGCGATCTGGCGGACCAGGGCGCGGGTGAGATGGGCGGGATCGAAGCGGTCCGGCGTCAGCGCGATCTCGATCACGCCGGGCGCGGGGGCCTGGCCCTGCACGGCCCCGTCGGCAGAGCGGTCGGATTGCGCGCGAAGGACCAGGTCGAAATCCGGCAGGTCGGCATGATCCGATGCCCGCGCCACCGCCTCGCGGCCGGCCTGCCGGATTTCGGACAGGACAGGCGTCAGGTCATGGCGCGCATTCAGAAGATGGATGTTCCAGATGGTCATGGGACGGATATAGCCGGTCGCAGGGAAGCGTGCCAGCGGGGCGCAGATCCGGCGCCTTCGGCAGGGCATCTTCCCATCCGGGCCTGCCCGCTCCTCCTCCGGGCGCTTCCCTTCAGGCCAAGGCGTTACAGGTCGAAGCTTGCCAGCACCGGCACATGGTCGCTGGGCTGCTCCCACCCCCGGCAGGGGCGCAGGACGCGGCTGGCATGGCCGGCATTGGCGATATCAGTGGTGGCCCAGATATGGTCCAGACGGCGACCCTTGTCGGCGGTGTGCCAGTCCTTGGCGCGATAGCTCCACCAGGAATAAAGCAGGCCGGACGGGATGTCCTGGCGCGTCACGTCCACCCATTTGCCCGCGTCCTGCGCGGCCAGCAGGTGATCGACCTCGACGGGCGTGTGGCTGACGATCTTCAGCATCTGCTTGTGCGACCAGACGTCGTCCTCGCGCGGGGCGATGTTCAGGTCGCCCACCAGGATCGACTTTTTCGGGTTGTCGGCGTGGAACACATCGCGCATCTCGGCCACGAAATCCAGCTTCTGGCCGAACTTCTCGTTCACCGTGCGGTCGGGAACGTCACCGCCCGCGGGCACGTACATGTTGTGGATCGTCACGCCGTTTTCCAGCCGCGCCGCGACATGGCGGGCATGGCCGAGACTGGCATAGTCGCGGTCGCCCGCATCCTCCAGCGGCAGGCGCGACAGGATCGCCACGCCGTTATAGCCCTTCTGCCCGCGCGCCACGATATGGGTGTAGCCAAGCGCCCGGAACTGGTCGAGCGGGATCTTCTCGACCGGCGACTTGCATTCCTGCAGGCACAGCACGTCCGGGGCTTCCTCGCGCAGGAAGCGGGCGACCAACCCCTCGCGCAGGCGGACCGAGTTGATGTTCCAGGTGGCGATGGTGAACATGGGCAGTCTCCTTTGGCGGGCGGACCCTAGCGGGCCGGCTTGCGAAAGTCGAGTTGACGCAAGGGAAGGAAAATTTCCTGAAACATCAATCGCTGCTTGGTGATCGGGGAAACTGCCGCTAAGCAATGCCCGGCAAGCCAAGGGAGGCACTATGCAGTTGACGGTGGACGAGGCATTGGCGCGCGGCGGGGCCGGGCGGTTCCAGTGGCGGTTACTCGGGATCTTCGGGCTGGTCTGGGCGGCGGACGCCATGCAGGTGATCGCCGTGGGCTTTGCCGCGCCCTCGGTCGCCGCCACCTTCGGGGTCGAGCGCGTGACCGCCTTCCAGATCGGCACGGTGTTCTTTGCGGGCATGTTCCTGGGCGCCTTCGCCTTTGGCCGGATCGCCGACCGGATCGGGCGCCGCAACATCCTGGTGCTGACGGTGGGGATGGATGCGATCTTCGGCCTCGCTTCGGTCTTTGCGCAGGACTTCACGCTGCTTCTGGTGCTGCGCTTCCTGACGGGCGTGGCCGTGGGCGGCACGCTGCCGGTGGATTATGCGATGATGGCCGAGTTCCTGCCGCCCCGGAACCGGGGCCGCTGGCTGGTCTGGCTGGAAGGCTTCTGGGCCATCGGCACCATCGTCGTGGCCCTGACCGTCTGGATCGCGGTCGCGCAGGGGGCGGTCGCGCCTTGGCGGTGGATCTTTGCGGTCGCGGCGGTCCCGGCGCTGATCGGCATCTTCCTGCGGCTGTGGGTGCCGGAATCGCCCATGTACCTGATCCGCAAGGGCGATAGGGCCGGGGCCAAGGCCGTGATCGACCGGGTGCTGGTCACGAACGGGATGCAGCCGCTGCCTGCCGATGCCCAACTGATCCCGGCGCCGGTGCCGACCGGGGCAGAGGCCTCGATCTTCTCGGACCTGCTCAGGGCGCGGACCATCGGTGTGCTGGCGGTGTGGTTCCTGGTCTCGCTGTCCTATTACGGCGTCTTCGTCTGGGTGCCGAACCAGCTTGCGACCGAGGGTTTCGGCTTCGTGAAAGGCTACGGCTTTCTGGTGTTCCTCGCTCTGGCGCAGGTGCCGGGTTATGCGCTTGCCGCCTGGGGGGTCGAGGCCCTGGGCCGCCGTGCCACGCTTCTGGGTTTCCTGCTGCTCAGCGCCGCAGGCTGCGCGCTGTTCACCGTGGCCAGCGGCACCGCCATGGTCGCGGGCGCGCTGATCCTAATGAGCTTTGCGCTGCTGGGCACCTGGGGGGCACTTTACGCCTTCACGCCCGAGCTTTACCCGACCCATCTGCGCGGCACCGGCATGGGCACCGCCAGCGCCATCGCGCGGCTGGGCGGGATCCTGGCGCCCAGCCTGCTGGCCTTCGTCTTTGCCAGGGGCTTCGGCTTCGCCATTGGCGTCTTTGCCGCGCTGCTGCTGCTGGGCGCCTTGGCGCTGCTGCTGGTGAAGACGGAAACGCGCGACCAGGCCATCGCCTGAAACTGGACGCCGCCGCCATCCGTTGGCCCATGATTCAGCAGGAGTGCGAGACATGGGCCAACTGGTCGAGGGCGTCTGGAAGGACGAATGGTATGACACGGATGCAAGCGGCGGCGAATTCGTCCGCGACACGGCGAAACACCGCAACTGGGTGACCGCCGACGGCAGCCCCGGCCCGACGGGCGAGGGCGGCTTCAGGGCGGAAAGCGGGCGATACCATCTGTATGTCTCCTATGCCTGTCCCTGGGCGCATCGGACGCTGATCTTCCGGGCGCTGAAGGGGCTGGCGGATCACATCGATGTCTCGGTCGTCCATCCCGACATGCTGTGGAACGGCTGGGAATTCCGCACCGATTTCGACGGCGCCACCGGCGACCAGCTGTTCGGCGAGCCTTACCTTTACAAGCTTTACCTGCGGGCCGATCCCAAGGCCTCGGGGCGGGTGACCGTGCCGGTGCTGTGGGACCGGGACACGAACCGGATCGTGTCCAACGAAAGCAGCGACATCATCCGCATGTTCAATTCCGCCTTCGACGGCATCACCGGCAACGGCGACGACTATTGGCCTGCGGATCTGCGCGAGGGTATCGGGCATCTGAACGACCGCATCTATGACACGGTGAACAACGGCGTCTACAAGGCGGGCTTCGCCACCAGCCAGGAGGCTTACGACAAGGCCGTCCATCCGCTGTTCGACAGCCTGGACTGGATCGAGGGGGTGCTGGCCCGGAACCGCTATCTGGCGGGCGAGCGGCTGACCGAGGCCGATTGGCGCCTGTTCACCACCATCGTCCGCTTTGACGCGGTTTATCACACCCATTTCAAATGCAACCGCCGCCGGATCGTCGATTATCCGAATCTGTGGGGATGGGCGCGCGAGTTGTACCAGATGCCCGGCGTGGCCGGGACGGTGCGGCCCGACCATTTCACGCGGCATTACTACTTCAGCCACGACATGGTGAACCCGCACCGGATCATCCCCATCGGCCCGGACGCGGACTGGACCGCGCCTCATGGCCGGGGATGAAAAGGGAAGCCCCGGCGCGGGAACGCCGGGGCATCAGAGGAGAGAGAGGGAGAGAGATGTGACCGCATCCGCCGGCCACTGGGCTTCGGACGGATAACTCATTCCCCGCACGGAAGGTTCCAGAAGCAGATCGACTGCGCCTATCCGGTCATTCGCAGCAAGCCTGACCGCCGGTAAGCCGACTTTTTTCCCGATCCCTGCCTGCGGTCCCATCCACCGCTTTCCCGTCTCGATCTCAGCCCCGGCCCTGGGCCTTCCATGGTCGCTTGCGGGGCAAGCCTTGCCGAGAATGGGACCGGCTATCCGGGGTGTCGTGGCGATTGACGTGTTTCCCATCAGGGCGGCTAAAGATGAAGATCGCCGAAGGACTCCGGCTGGTAGATCACCTTCTCGATCCGAATGCGGCGCGTGCGATCCCTGACCACCCAATCGATGGCGTCGCCTTCCTGATAGCCCAGGATCGCCGTGCCGACATCGGAAAGGACCGAAAGTTTCCCCGAACGTTCGTCGGCGTCTTGCGGATAGACCAGAGCCACTTCCCTTTGTTCGTCGTCCAGGTGCAGCACGACCCTGGAATTCATTGTCACGACATCGCCCGCGACCTCCCGAGGGTCAACGACGATGGCCCGCTCGATCTCGTGTTCAAGTTCGACGATTGCAGTTCCTTCTTCGAAATCTATCAGGCTTTGAAGCCGGGCTTTGTCCAGTTCTGTGACGTAAATCTCGGTGGAATCTGCCATTGCGCCGTCGCGCAGCAGTTCGAGATACCGGCCAGATGTCATGGACAGGGAATGGAGCGTCGGTGTCTCGCGTTCCAGACGAAAGCCGCAGCGCTCGAACCCCTTCATCGAGCGGGTGTTGTCGGGGTGAATCCTGGCGATGACGCTGTCGGCCCGCATGTCGAGGAAGGCAAGCTTCAAGCCTTCGCGGATGGTGCTTGCGCCAAGCCTGCGGCCCCAGTTGTCATGGTCGCCGATGACCAGGACTATTTCACAATCAGTGCCTGTCTTGACCAGGCGCACGAAGCCGACCGGCATGTCGTTCCGGTCGTAAACCATGAAGAAGCGGCCGCCCTGATTGAACAGATGTGTCAGGATCGGCATCTGGATCCGATCGACGGCCTGTGCGATGAACCGGGACACATTGCCTGAATCGCTCAGGTAGCGGGTCACGCGTTCATCTTCCAGCCAGTCCATCAGGATCTGTGCGTGCATCCGGGTGATTTCCGGGCGCAACGAAACAAAAGGCTTGTTCATCTTCGCCACCTTGGTCGCAAGAATGAAAGCCTGTCACGGCCGCCGCCGTGCTGGTTCTTTCGGGTCAGTGCTGAAAATCGGAAAGCGCCTCCTAGCAGGAGCCGTCCCCGAAGGCCAGCAAGGAAGCGATCCTGCACGCGTGCCGCACGCGCAGGAAATGGCGGCTGCCCGCGCCTGGGCAGGCAATCGACAGGGTTGGGCCCGTTGCAGTCGCAGCGGTGGCTTTGTCCCGCAAGGCGGACAGCAACAGGAAGGCCCGGCATGGCCGGGCCTTCGCCTGTGCCGCCCGGATGGTCAGACCACCAGCCGATAGCCTCCGGATTCGGTCACCAGCAGGCGCGCATTGCTAGGATCGGGTTCGATCTTCTGGCGCAGGCGATAGATGTGGGTTTCCAGCGTATGCGTCGTCACGCCCGCATTGTATCCCCAGACCTCGTGCAGCAGAACGTCGCGGGCGACCACCCCGTCCTGCGCGCGGTACAGGAACTTCAGGATGTTGGTTTCCTTCTCGGTCAGGCGGATCTTGCGGTCCTTGCCGTCGATCAGCATCTTCATCGCAGGCTTGAAGGTATAGGGCCCAAGCTGGAAGATCGCGTCCTCGGACTGTTCATGCGTGCGCAGCTGCGCGCGCAGGCGGGCCAGCAGGACCGGGAACTTGAAGGGCTTGGTGATATAGTCGTTGGCGCCCGCGTCCAGACCCAGGATCGTGTCGGCATCGGTGTCATGGCCGGTCAGCATGACGATGGGGCATTTCACGTTCAGCTTGCGCAGCTTCTTGCACAATTCGCGCCCGTCGGTATCGGGCAGGCCCACGTCCAGGATCACCAGGTCGAAGATCGCGCCCTTGGCGGCATCCACGGCGGCGGCGCCGGTGCCCGCCTCGGTCACGTCGAAGTCGTCGGTGGCGATCAGCTGTTCGGCCAAGGCCTCGCGCAGGTCTTCCTCGTCATCGACCAGCAGGATCTTTTTCAGTCCGGGCATGTTGCCTCCCATCGCTTGTTGCGCGAGTAGGTGGGCAAGGCGCGCGGTTCCGTCCAGCATCATGTCGGAAATCTCACATGGAGTTGTCGGGAAAGGCGCTTATGTTTCAGATTGTTTCATACTGCCGGACCCTTGGACGCCGATGAGCCTGATCCCCACCCTGGCCGAGACCGTGTCGCGCGCGCGCAGCGACCTGCGCATGGGGCTGCCGGTGATGATCGGCAACCATCTGGTCGCGGCGGTGGAAACGCTGGCCCCGGCCCGGCTGGAGGCCATCCGCGCGCTTGGCCGGCCCGTGCTGGCGCTGACCGAGCGCCGGGCCGAGACGCTGAAGGCGCGGGCTTATGACGACGGGCTGGCCCGCGTGATCGTGCCCCCGGATGCGAACCACGCCTGGCTGCGGGCGCTGGCGGATCCTTCGGGCGACCTGATGACGCCGATGAAGGGGCCGCTTTTCACGGAACGCGAGGGGGACGCCACGCCGCATCTGGCCGGACTGGCGCTGGCGAAGGCGGCGCAGCTTCTGCCCGCCGTGCTGGTGGTCGCAACCGAGGCCTTGCCCGGTCTGACGCAGCTTGCGCCCGGCCCCCTGCTGGCGCGGCTGGCGCATGAGGCGGCGATGGCCCCGGTCGCCGCCGCCAACCTGCCGCTGATCGCGGCCGAACGGTCGCGCCTGCACATCTTCCGCCCCGACGACGGCGGGGCCGAGCATTACGCCATCGAGATCGGCGATCCCCCCCGCGACGCGCCCGTGCTGGCACGGCTGCATTCGGCCTGCTTCACCGGCGACGTGCTGGGCAGCCTCAAATGCGACTGCGGTCCCCAACTGCACGCCGCGCTTACGGCCATGGGGCAGGCGGGGCAGGGGGTGCTGCTGTATCTGAACCAGGAAGGGCGGGGGATCGGGCTGGCCAACAAGATGCGGGCCTATGCGCTTCAGAATCAGGGGTTCGACACCGTGCAGGCCAATCACCGCCTGGGCTTCGAGGATGACGAGCGCGATTTCCGCATCGGCGCGGCGCTGCTGCGGCGGATGGGGTTTTCGCAGGCGCGGCTGATGACCAACAACCCGCGCAAGATGGCGATGCTGGAAGGCCACGGCATCACCGTGACCGAGCGCGTGCCGCTGGTCGTGGGCCGCAACCGCTTCAACGAGACCTATCTGGACACCAAGGCCGAAAAGTCGGGGCATCTGCTGTGACGCCGGACGATCTGGTCCTGACGCCGCAGGGGGTGCGCTTTCGCGGGCGGGTCTTCCCTTGCAGCATCGGCAAGCGCGGGGTGACACGGGACAAGCGGGAGGGCGACAAGGCTACGCCCGCAGGGGTGATGCGGATCACCGGGTTGTGGTATCGCCCCGACCGGCTGGCGCGGCCTGCGCCCTGGGCGCGGCCTATCGGGCCGGGCGACCTGTGGTGCGATGCGCCGGAGCATCCGTGGTATAACCATCATGCCCGCGCGCCTCTGGCCGCCAGCCATGAACGGCTGCGCCGTGCCGATCCGCTTTATGACCTGGTCCTGACCACGAACTGGAACTGGCCCGATGCGGTGCCGGGCCGGGGATCGGCGATCTTCCTGCACCAGTGGCGTCGGCCGGGATATGGGACTGAAGGCTGCATTGCCTTTGCAAGGCCGCATCTGATCTGGATCGCGGCCCATGCGAAACCGGGAACGCGGGTGGTCGTCCCCTAGAGCGCGTTCCTGGGCATCGGCAGCTCGCCCCGGTTATAGGGCCCCCAATCCGTCACCTCGGGATAGAACTGCCTGCGCCAAGCGCGGACGCGCGGGTTCATCCGCCGCCGCCACCAGGGCGGGACCATCGCCACGAAGGTCATCGCCGGATAGCCGAAGGGCAGTTGCGGCGCCTGATCCTCGCCATAGGTCTGCAACAGGGGAAAGCGCCGGTCGGGCTTGTAGTGGTGGTCCGAATGGCGCTGCAGGTTGATCAGCAGCCAGTTCGAGGCCGTATGGCTCGCGTTCCAGCTATGGCGCGGCAGGATATGTTCATAGCGGCCATCGCCCAGGTGCTTCCGGCTCAAGCCGTAGTGTTCGACATAGTTCGTCAGTTCCAGCTGCCAGATGGCGATGAAGGCCTGGAAGACGAACAGCAGCAGCCCCTGCACGCCGCCCAGGGCCAAGGCCAGCAGGACCATCCCCCCTTGCAGCGCCAGGTATCGCCAAAACGGGTTGCGCCGGTCCCATGGGCTGCGGCCCGCCCGTGCCAGCAGGCGCGTTTCCGCGCGCCATGCGCTGATCGGACCCTGCGTCAGCACCCGCCAGAAAAACCGATAGAACCCCTCGTTATAGCGCGCCGAAACCGCGTCGCGGGGGGGCGATACCCAGGCGTGATGGACCAGCAGATGCTCGGTCCTGAAATGCGAATAAAGGGTCGAGGCCAGCAGCAGGTCGCCCATCCAGCGTTCAACAGGCGTCTTCTGGTGCAGCAACTCATGGGCATAGACCATGCCGATGGTGCCGGACAGCACGCCGATGCCGAAGAACAGGCCCAGCTTTTCCAGCCCCGACAGATGGCCTGTATGCGTCGCATACCAGATGCCGCCAAAGATCGCGGCGAATTGCAGCGGGAACCAGACGACGGTGACAGCGCGATGCCAGAACAGGGCGCGCGTCTCGGTCTGCGGATCGGGGTTCGCCTCGTTGAGCCCCAGCACGCCGTCAAGGGCGGTCGTCAGATACCAGGCATAGGCGGGCAGCAGCATCCACCACCATCCGCCCCTGGCTGCCGCCAGCGCGACCAGCGGCAGCATGACCAGGGACATCCAGAAGGGCGCTGCGGGGGGCAATCTGCCTGCGGTTGAATCGCTCATGCGCGCGATATTACGCGGCGAGTTCCGCCCGCGCCATATCCCAGACCTTGCGCATCAGGCCGGGCAGGGCGTCCCGGTCGATCTGCCGCAGGGGGACAAGACGGCCACGATCCGGGGCCGCGTCCAGATTGCCGACCATCACCTGCAGGGACAGGTTGAAATGGGTGAAGACATGGCGGACATGGCCGATTTCCCGCCACTCCGCAGCACCCGGCGGCGGCAGGTCGCGCCCGTCCCAATGGGCCGAGGGGAAGGCCAGCGTGCCGCCAAGCAGGCCCTTGGCGGGGCGTTCCTCCAGAACAAGCGAATCGCCGTGAAGGGCGACCCAGGCGATGCCGCTGCGGTCGGGTTTTGCCGCCTTCGGCGCCTTGCGGGGCAGATTGGCGGCGATGCCTTGGGCGCGGGCCTCGCAATCGTGGATCACCGGGCAGATGCCGCAGACCGGGCTGCGGGGCGTGCATATGGTGGCGCCCAGATCCATCATCGCCTGCGCGTAATCGCCGGGGCGCGAGCGCGGCGTCAGGGTCTCCGCCAAGGCCACCAGTTCGGGCTTCGCGGCGGGCAGTGGCGTTTCCACGGCAAACAGCCGCGCCACCACGCGTTCCACGTTTCCGTCCACCACCGTTTCCGGCGCGTCATAGGCAATCGCCGCAATGGCAGCCGAGGTATAGGCGCCGATCCCCGGCAATTCCCGCAAGCCTTCGCGCGTCGTCGGAAGCCCGCCTGCCGCGGCGACGGCGCGGGCGCAGGCCAGCAGGTTGCGGGCGCGGGCGTAATAGCCAAGTCCCGCCCATTCGGCCATCACCTGCGCGTCGTCCGCTAACGCCAGCGCCTCGACCGTCGGCCACAGTGCCGTGAAGCGTTCGAAATAGGCCTTCACCGCCGCGACGGTGGTCTGTTGCAGCATCACCTCGGACAGCCAGACGCGGTATGGGTCGGCCTGGCCGCCGCCGGGCGGCACGCGCCAGGGCAGGACGCGGGCATGGCGGTCGTACCAGTCCAGCAGTTGCGGGGCGATCACCTTGGTGTCACGCAATTATCAGTCCCTTGTTCCTTTGCCCGGCTTTCATCCGGGAATGCGTCTGGTAAGGATATGGGGGTGACACCGCATCAGGCAAAGACTGGGCACCCGGCAAAGATGGCAAGACCGCCCGACCCCCCGCGCAACCCCATGGCCCGCCGCAGGCGCGGCTTCCAGCAGGCCGCGACCCTTCTGGCCGACCGGGTGCAGAAGGCGGCCGAGGGGCGGGGATTCGCCGTGGCCCGGCTGCTGACCCATTGGCCGGAAATCGCGGGCCCCCGGCTGGCCGCCATGACCCGCCCCGTGCGCATCAGCCATACGCGCGGCGGCTTTGGCGCCACCCTGACCCTGCTGACCACCGGCCCGGTCGCCCCGCTGGTGGAAATGCAGCTGCCGCAACTGCGCGAACGGGTGAACGCCTGCTATGGCTATAACGCGGTGCAGCGGATCACGCTGACCCAGACCGCCGCCAGCGGCTTCGCGGAAGGGCAGGCGGTCTTTGCCGCCATCCCCCCCAAGGCCGCGCCCCCCGATCCCGTCAGCCGCGAACAGGCCGACCGGATCGCCCGCCAGTTCCAGGATCCCACGCTGGCCGAGGCGATGGCCCTGCTGGCGCTGAACATCGCAACCAAACGACACTTGTCCCAGCGAAAGGATTTTCCATGCTGACCCGCCTTGCCGCAGCCGCCGTGGCGCTTGCCCTTGCCGTCCCCGCCGCGATGGCCCAGCAGACTGCCCCCGCGCAGGCGGAAACGCTGCCCGACATCGCGCAGGGCGCCGCCGACGCGCCGCTGACCATCATCGAATATGCCAGCTTCACTTGCGGGCATTGCGCCAATTTCCATGCCGAGAACTGGCCGAAGCTGAAGGCCGAATATGTCGATACCGGCAAGGTGAAGTTCATCCAGCGCGACGTCTACTTCGACCAGCCGGGCCTCTGGGCGGGCGTGCTGGCCCGCTGCGGGGGGGACGAGAAATTCTATGCCGTGTCCGACATGCTGTTCGACGAACAGAAGACCTGGCTGGCCGGCGGCACGGGCGAGGAGATCGCCGCGAACCTGCGCAAGATCGGCCTGAAGGCCGGCATGACGGAAGACCAGATGAACGCCTGCTGGGAAGACACCGCCAAGGCCGAACAGCTGATCGCGACCTTCCAGAAGAACGCCACCGCCGACAAGATCGAGGCGACGCCGACCTTCATCATCGGCGGCGAGAAGGTGATGAACCAGCCCTGGGAGGACATGAAGGGCATCATCGAAGGCAAGCTGGCCGAGGCGAACTGACGACCTGACCGACGCCCTGTCCCTGTGTTCCCACTGTGGCCCGCTTGCCGATCAGGCGGGCCAAATCAGCCGCTCGGGTCCGGTCCGGTCGCCGGGGAATTGCTTTTTGTTGAACCCCGCTTCATGCTTTCCCCGCGTCCAGACAGCGCGTGTCCTAGGGGAATACTGCCCATGATCAGAGAGTTCAGGGAATTCATCGCCCGCGGCAATGTCATCGACCTTGCCGTCGGCATCATCATCGGCGCGGCCTTCACGGCGATCGTGAATTCCGTGGTGGCCGATCTCATCAACCCGATCCTGGGCCTGCTGACCGGGGGGGTCGATTTCACGAACAAGTATTTCGTCCTGTCCGGCAACGTCCCCGAAGGCGCAAGCCTGGCGGCCGCGCGCGATTCCGGCGCGGCGGTCTTTGCCTATGGATCCTTCGCCATGGCGGTGCTGAACTTCCTGATCATCGCCTGGGCGGTGTTCCTGCTGGTCAAGGCCGTGAACCGCCTGCAGCGCATCGCCCTGAAACCCAAGGAGGAAGAGGTCGTCGTGACCGCCCCCACGCAGGAGGAGCTGCTGGCCCAGATCCGCGACCTGCTGGCCGACCGCACCGTCTGGGCCGACCGTCCCGCGCCACGGGCCTGACCGCCACCCGGCGCGGCATGGCCCGCGCCGGTGCCGTCATCCCGCCAGCAACTGGTCGGGCGTGATCGCCTCCAGCCCCAGGGCCTCGCCCACCGGGGGCGAGGTCAGGCGGCCCCCATGCGTGGACAGGCCCGCCCGCAGATGCGGATCCTCCAGCACCGCCTGGCGCCAGCCCTTGTCCGCAAGCGCCAGCATGAAGGGCAGCGTCGCATTGCCAAGCGCCTGGGTCGAGGTCCGCGCCACCGCGCCGGGCATGTTGGCCACGCAGTAATGCACGATCCCGTCCACGTCATAGATCGGATCCTGGTGGGTGGTCGGGCGGGATGTCTCGAAGCAGCCGCCCTGGTCGATGGCCACGTCCACCAGCACCGCGCCGGGCTGCATGGTGGATAGTTGGTCGCGCGTCACCAGCTTGGGCGCGGCCGCGCCGGGGATCAGCACGGCGCCGATCACCATGTCGGCGCGGCGGATCAGGTCGGCGGTCGCGGCGGCGCTGGAATATTGCGTGGTCAGCCGCCCCATGAAGATGTCGTCCAGGTATGACAGCCGCGCCACCGACCGATCCGTGACCGTGACATTGGCGCCCATGCCCACGGCCACGCGCGCCGCCGCCGTGCCCACCACGCCGCCGCCGATGATGACCACGTTCGCGGGCCGCACGCCCGGCACGCCGCCCAGCAGCACGCCGCGCCCGCCATTGGCCTTTTGCAGGGCCCAGGATCCGACCTGCGGGGCCAGCCGCCCAGCCACCTCGGACATGGGCGCCAGCAGGGGCAGGCCGCCGCGCGCATCCGTCACAGTTTCATAGGCGATGGCGGTGACGCCCGATCCCAGCAGATCGCGCGTCTGGTCGGGGTCGGGGGCCAGGTGCAGATAGGTGAACAGCACCTGCCCGTCCCGCAGCATCGCCCGTTCGGCGGGTTGCGGTTCCTTGACCTTCACGATCATCTCGGCCGCGTCGAATACGGACTTCGCATCCGGCGCGATGCTGGCCCCGGCCTCGGCATAGTCCTGGTCCGTGAAGCCTGCGCCAAGCCCCGCGCCGGTTTCCACCAGAACGCCATGGCCGCGCGCGACCGCCTCGGTCACGGCGGCGGGCGTCAGGCCGACGCGGAATTCCTGCGGCTTGATCTCCTTCGGGCAGCCGATCTTCATTCCCGTTCCTCCCCTTGTTTTTGGGGCAAGTGTGGCACCGATTTCGTGCAAGATGTTGCGAAGATTTTGCCTTGGCACGGTGTCTTGCGACGAAAAACGCTGGCAAAGGGCGCCTTCGCCGCAGATGATCCGTCCATGTCCGACCTTGACGCAATAGACCGCCGCATCCTTGCCCTGCTTCAGAAGGAAGGGCGAATCAGCAATGCCGAACTGGCGCTGCGGGTTCATCTGTCGCCATCCGCCTGCCACCGCCGCGTCCAGCGGCTGGAGGAGGCGGGCGTGATCCACGGCTATGTCGCGCTCTTGGACGCCCGCAAGCTGCGCCGCCAGACCACCGTCTTCGTGGAAATCACCCTGTCCGGCCAGGCCGACGAGGTGCTGGAGGCCTTCGAAAAGGGCGTGCGCGCCATTCCCGACGTGCTGGAATGCCACCTAATGGCCGGATCCGCCGATTACCTGCTGAAGATCGTGGTCGAGGATACCGACGATTTCGCCCGCATCCACCGCCAGCATCTGGCGCGGCTGCCGGGCGTGGCGCAGATGCATTCGTCCTTCGCGCTGCGCACGGTGTTCCGCACCACGGCGATCCCGGTCTGACGATGCGGCGCCGCGATCTGCTGGCCCTGCTGGCCGCCACGGCCGCATCGCCCGCCCTGGCGCAACCCCGCAGCGGCCCGCCGCCCGAGATCGTCCATCCCCGCGCCAGCCATTTCGCCTTTGGTCCCACGGGCGACCCGTGGCGCATCCATGTGGGCCTGCCGGACGCCCCGCCTCCGCCGCAGGGCTATTCCGCCATCCTGTCGCTGGATGGGCGAACGACCTTTCCGCATCTCTGGAATCATCGAGAGGCCCGTGCGCCGAAGGCCCCGGTGATCCTGTTCGGGATCGGCTATGAAGGCGCGAACCGCCGCTGGCGCGACCTGACCTCTCGCGCGATGGCGCCGGTGGTGCCGATCCCCTTCTATCGCGCCGCCCCTGCCGACCGCGAAACCGGCGGGCGGGACGCGTTCCTGGCGATGATTGGCGATGACCTGCTGCCTGAACTGGGACGCCGCTATCCCTTGGACGCGCGCGACATGACGATCTATGGCCATTCGCTGGGCGGGCTGTTCGTGCTGCACGCCTTGTTCACCCGTCCGCGCCTGTTCGCGCGCCATGTCGCCTCTGACCCTTCGGTCTGGTGGAATGCGGGCGAATCGCAGCGAGAGGCCCAGGCCTTCGCGGGCGGCGTCGCGGCGGCGGGCGGGGTGATCGGCCCGAAGATCCAGGTGATGATCGCGCAGGCGGGCCGGGCGCGCCAAGGCCATCCCCATGACCCGACATCATTGGTCCGCATCCTGTCGGGGGTGGGTGGACTGGAGGTCCTGTATCGCCCCTATCCGCGCGAGAACCACGGATCGCTGATGGGACCAGCCACGGCGGATGCGCTGGACCTGCACCTGTGGCGGTAAAAGCAAACCCCCGCGGCTTGCACCACGGGGGCTTGCGGATAACGCGGATCGCGTCGTCTTACAGTGCGCCTTCGCACTCCCTTTTCAGAGAGCGCCTTCGCGCTGGGCCTTTTTCCGGGCCAGCTTGCGGGCGCGGCGCACGGCCTCGGCCTGCTCACGGGCTTTCTTGACCGACGGTTTCTCGAAATGCTGCCGAAGCTTCATTTCGCGGAACACGCCCTCGCGCTGAAGTTTCTTCTTCAGGGCACGAAGCGCCTGTTCGACGTTGTTGTCGCGAACGTTGACCTGCATGTGGTTGTCACCACCTTCCTAGGTTAGAGTTGCAAGATTGCAGGATGCGCCCCCCTATCAAAGCCCGGCGCCCTTGTCCAGACAGGAGGCTGTTTGATGACCCGAACCGACCGCGACGCCCTTCTTGACGCCGCCCTGACACATGTCCCCTTCGAGGGGATGAACGACCGCGCCCTGATGGCGGGCGCGCGCGACCTGGGGCTATCGCGCGATCTGGCGCGGGTGCATTTCCCCCAAGGGGGCGCGGGGCTTGCCGCCGCCTATCACCGCCGCGCCGATGCGATGCTGCGGGACAGCCTGGCCCAGACCCCGCCGGGAGGCCGCTTTCGCGACCGCGTGGCCGAGGCGGTCTGGCGCCGGCTGATGCTGGTCGATGCCGAGCTGGTCCGCGCGGGCGCGGCCACCCTGTCCCTGCCGCAGAACGCCGCGCTGGCGGCCCGGCTGGTCTGGGAAACAGCGGATGTGATCTGGACCGGGCTTGGCGATACCTCGGACGACGTGAACTGGTATTCCAAGCGCGCGACCCTGTCGGCGGTGATCGGCGCCACGGTGCTGTTCTGGCTGGGCGACACATCGCCCGACCACACGGAGACCCGCGGCTTCATCGACCGCCGTATTGACGGCGTGATGCGGTTCGAGGGATTGAAGGCCAACCTGCGCAAGCTGCCCGGTGCCGAAACGCTGGCGGCCATGACCCTGGGCTGGATCCGCGCGCCCCAGTCGCGCGATCTGCCCGGCCGTGTCCGCCCTTAAGGAGAGACGATGTTCCCCGATGCCATGAACGCGGTCGAGATCGCCGCCCCCGGCGATGCCGACGCCCTGCGCCTGACCCGCCGCCCGGTTCCCGTGCCGCGCCACGACCAGATCCTGATCCGCGTGGCCTATGCCGGGGTGAACCGCCCCGACGTGCTGCAGCGCCAGGGCAGCTATGCGCCGCCGCCCGACGCCTCGGACCTGCCGGGGCTGGAGGTGTCGGGCGAGATCGTGGGCATGGGCGTGGGCGTCACCCGCTGGCGCAAGGGCGAACAGGTCTGCGCCCTGGTGCCCGGCGGCGGCTATGCCGAATACGTCGCCTGCCACGCCGACCATGCGCTGCGCATCCCCTATGGCCTCACCCTGCGCGAAGGCGCCTGCCTGCCGGAAACCGCCTTCACCGTCTGGTCGAACGTCGTCACGCGCGGCGGCCTGACCGGGGGCGAGCGGTTCCTGGTCCATGGCGGCACCTCGGGCATCGGCATGATGGCGATCCAGATCGCCCGTGCCCTAGGCGCGCGGGTCTTTGCCACCGCAGGCAGCGAGGAGAAATGCGCGGCCATTGCCGCCCTTGGCGCCACGCCGATCAACTATCGGACCGGGGATTTCGTGAAGATCCTCGATGCGGAAGGCGGGGCGGACCTGATCCTGGACATGGTGGGGGGAAGCTATATCCCGAAGAACATCAGGGCCCTGGCGCCGGATGGACGCCTGGTGATGATCGCCTTCCTGGAAGGGCCGAAGGTCGAACTGAACTTCGCGCAGATCATGGCCAAGCGGCTGACCGTCACCGGATCGACCCTGCGCCCGCAATCGGACGCCGCCAAGGCCGAAATCGCCGAGGCGCTGCGCAAGCAGCTTTGGCCGCTGATCTCGGCGGGGACGGTCAAGGTCACCATCGACAGCGAGTTCGACCTGAAGGACGCGGCCCCGGCGCATCGCCGAATGGAAAGCAGCCAGCATATCGGCAAGATCGTGCTGAAGGTGGCGGGCGACGGCGCCTGAGGCGCGGTCGGATGCCTCCGGCGGGGATATTTGAAGCACAGAAGATGGGAAGGAGCACACAGATCTTGCGGGCGCCCGTCCCCAAGGTCTGTGGCATCTCCTGTGGCGGTCACCGGCGCCCCCGCCTGTACCGCCCGGTCAGAATGGGCGGATGTTTTAAGATTCCGTCAAAACACGGCCATCTTCTGTATGAAAATATCCTCGGGGGTGAGACGCGCCCGGAAAAAGGTCCAGTGGACCTTTTTCAGCGGCGAACGCCTGCCACCGTGCGGCAGGCAGGGAGGGCGAAGCGCCCCCGGCGGGCGCGGGACGCAAGCCTCAGCGCACCCGTTCCATCAGCACGCGCGCCCTTGAACAATCCTGCCGCACGTCCGGCGCGCAATCCCGCGGCTGCAGGTCGCGGGTCAGGCAGATGCGGACCTCTTGAAGGGCCTGGGACTTGCAGGTGACGGTGACGCCATCGGGCGACAGGTCGGGGTTGGCTTCGGTAAAGGCCTTCTCGACCACGGCGGGGGGCAGGGTGATGTCGCGCGCCAGATCGTCGAAGGGGGCGGGGATCGCGACAGTCCGGGCCGCCTTTCGCAGGGTGGCATAGTAATCCGCCGCCGACAGACCCGAGCAGCGGCCGTGTTTCCGCCATTGATGAAGCGCCAGTCCAGGCGCCAGCAGGTCGCCCATGGCCTGCGTTTCACGCCGCGACGGATCGCGTTCGTCGGTTTCGCAGAACTGGGGATAGCCGCGCTCGTATTGCGGCCAGAGACCGTGGACCGTGAAATCCAGCCCGCTGCCCCGGCCACATTCCTCCGCACCCCGCGCATCGCCGGTCGTGCGACACCAGCCTGGCTGCCAGCTGAGCGACAGGACGTAATAGTCGAAATCGCCCGCGACCCCGTCGGCGGGGGCGGGAAGGGGCCACAAGGCGGCCAGAAGCGGGATCAGCAGCGCGCGGTTCATGGTGGCAACCATGCCCCTGCGGCGAACTCGCGTCCACTGCGGACACGCGAATCCTCTTTTCCCCGCGCCATCGAATCGCTATATCACGGACCAATTCCCCCCGAAAACGAGGAATGGCACCCGCCAAAAGCCGTTTTTCCGGCCTGAAGCCTGCTGTTCGGGGCAGACATGCGAAGGAGATTGACATGAGCAAGCCGCTGATGGCCAAGGCGACCGCCGTCTGGCTGGTGGACAATACCACGCTGAGCTTCAAGCAGATCGGCGATTTCTGCGGTCTGCACGAATTGGAAGTGCAGGGCATCGCCGATGGCGACGTGGCCGTGGGCGTCAAGGGCTATGACCCCGTCGCCTCGAACCAGCTTGACGCCGAGGAGATCAGGAAGGGCGAGGCCAGCCCTACCTACAGGCTGCGCCTGAAGCACAACCCCGCCGCCGAAGGCGAGGAAAAGCGCCGTGGGCCGCGCTATACGCCCCTGTCCAAGCGCCAGGACCGCCCGAACGCGATCCTGTGGCTGGTCAAGTTCCATCCCGAACTGGCCGATGCGCAGATCGCCAAGCTGGTCGGCACCACCAAGCCGACCATCGCCTCGATCCGCGAACGGACCCACTGGAACATCCAGAACATGCAGCCCATCGACCCGGTGGCGCTGGGCCTGTGCCGCCAGTCCGAGCTGGACGCAGCCGTGCAGAAGGCCGCCAAGAAAAGCGGCACGGGCGAGGTGATGAGCGATGACGAGCGCCGCAAGCTGGTCAGCACCGAAACCTCGCTTGCCATGAGCGACGAGCCGCGCCTGCCGTCCTCCATGGCGGGGCTGGAGAACTTCTCGCTGACGCGGAACGAGGACAAGGCCCCTGAGCCGGATCTGGACGCCGACAGCTTCTTCAACCTGCCCGCCGCGGACGAGGACGAGGAAGGCGAGAACCGCTGATCCCGCCACGGGACGCTGCAGCCATGGAAAAGGCCGGCGCGGATCGCCGCACCGGCCTTTTCCTTTCCCTGCGGGCCTGCGTCAGGCGCGGCCACGCACCATGCGGACCAGCCAGATCAGGATGCAGGCGCCGATCACTGCGACGATCAACTGGCCGATGATGCTGCCTTCCCCGCTGCTGCCGATCAGCGCGTCGAAGATGAAGTTACCGATCAGGGCACCGATGATGCCGACGATGATGTTCATCAACAGGCCGGTATCGGTTTTCATGATCTTTTCGGCGATCCATCCTGCGATTGCACCCAGGATGATCGACATAATCCAGCCAAAACCTTCCATGCACTTCCCCTTTTTCCAAACGACACCGCCGGAACCGAACGGGCGAGGTCTTCGCCTGTCAATGCGCAACGCCCCCCTTGCGTTCCCGCAAGCGACGGAAATCGCTGCGATCCGTCAGATGGACAGGCAGATGTATTTCAGTTCCAGGTAATCCTCGATCCCGTGGCGGCTGCCCTCGCGGCCCAGGCCCGACTGCTTGACGCCCCCGAAGGGGGCCACCTCGGTCGAGATCAGGCCCGTGTTCACGCCGACGATGCCGTATTCCAGCGCCTCCTGGACGCGGGTGATGCGGCCGATGTCGCGGGCATAGAAATAGGACGCCAGCCCGAAGATCGTGTCATTGGCCTTGGCGATGACCTCCTCCTCGGTGTCGAACTTGAACAGGGGGGCCAGGGGGCCGAAGGTTTCCTCGGTCGCGACCTTCATACGGTCGGTGACGCCGGTGACGACGGTGGGCTGGAAGAACAGCCCCTCCATCCGGGTGCCGCCGGTGACGACCTGGCCGCCGCCGTCCAGAACGTCGCGGATATGTTCCTCGACCTTTTCCACGGCGTCCTGATTGATGAGCGGGCCGGTGGTCACGCCATCATCAAGCCCGTCGCCCACGCGCAGCTTGTCCACCGCCGCCGCCAGCCTCGTGGCGAAGGCGTCATAGACCCCGGCCTGGACATAGATGCGGTTGGCGCAGACGCAGGTCTGGCCGTTGTTGCGGAACTTGGACGCCATCGCGCCTTCCACCGCCGCGTCAAGGTCGGCGTCGTCGAAGACGATAAAGGGCGCGTTGCCGCCCAGTTCCATCGAACATTTCAGCACCTGGTCGGCCGCCTGGTGCAGCAGGATGCGCCCCACTTCGGTCGATCCGGTGAAGGTCAGCTTCCTGACCAGCGGGTTCTCGCAGAATTCCTTGCCGATGTCGCTGGACCGCGACGAGGTTATGACCGACAGGATCCCCTTGGGCAGGCCCGCGCGTTCCCCCAGCACCGCCATGGCCAGCGCCGACAGCGGGGTTTCCGCCGCCGGGCGGGCGACAAAGCCGCAGCCCACGGCCAGGGCGGGGGCGGCCTTGCGGGCGATCATGGCGTTCGGGAAATTCCAGGGTGTGATGGATCCCACCACGCCGATGGGCTGGCGGATTACCGTCAGGCGCTTGTCGGGCAGGTGGCCGGGGATGGTTTCGCCATAGACGCGCTTGGCTTCCTCGCCGAACCATTCGATGAAGCTGGCGCCATAGGCGATCTCTCCCTTGGCCTCGGGGAAGGGCTTGCCCATCTCGGCCGTCAGGATGCGGGCCAGGTCGTCTTGGTTCGCCATCATCAGGTCGAACCACTTGCGCATCACGCCTGCGCGGTCCTTGGCGGTGCGCGCGGCCCAGCCCTTCATCGCCTCGGCCGCGGCCTCGATGGCGCGGGCGGCATCCGCGCGGCCCAGATCGGCGACCTTGGCGATCACGTCGCCACGGGCGGGGTTCACGACATCGAAGGTCGCGCCATCGCCGGCCTCGACCCATTCGCCGGCGACAAAGGCGCGGGTTTCCAGAAGCGAGGGATCGCGCAGCAGGGTTTTCAGATCGGTGGAATGCTTGGTCATGGCTTGCTCCTCGGGCGGTCGGGCCATGATCATCACGCAGCGGGGCCGTTGTCAAAGCGCGGCTGGGGCCGCGCCGGGCTTGGGAATATCCTAAAAAGTTGCGCTGCGATGGAAACCGGCAAGGGGCGGCTGCGTTGAACAGGCATCGCTAAGCCTTCCCTCTTGGCGACCCTCTCTCTGATCGGGGCGGTGCGCGGGTCGCGCACCGCCCCTTTTCATGCGCGAAGGTCGCGCCAGCAGGGTTGCAGGTCACCCAGCGCAGGAAGGGCGGCGTGGACCCCCCGCGCAATGGCCCGCGCCAGGCAGGACGCGGCGGCATGACCCAGCAGGAAGGGGTCCGTGGCCGGGTCGGGCAGGGGCCTGGCGCCGGTCGAGACCGCAAAGACCAGATCGCCATCGAAGGGCGTATGGCTGGGCACAAGCGCGCGGGCCATTCCGTCATGGGCGGCAATGGCAAGGCGATGCAATGCCGCCTTGTCCATGGCGGCGTCGGTGGCGACGATGGCGATGGTGGTGGCCTCGCCCAGGCGCTTCGCGGGCGCGGGTTCATCGGCGGCCAGGAAGGTCGCGGGCAGACCAAGGCCGCCGAATTCGGCGTCCAACTCCCAAGGTGCGGCCCAGAAATGCCGGCTGTCGTCCACGGTGGCCTGCCCAAGCGCATTGACCACGACCAAGGCGCCTAGGGTCAGCCCGTTCTCCAGCACCACCGAGGCCGAGCCCAGCCCGCCCTTCAGGTTCGCCGTGGTCGCCCCGGTCCCCGCGCCCGCCGTGCCGATGGCGAAATCCGCGGCGGCGGCGTCGATGGCCCTGCGCCCAAGCGCCGGATAGGGATTGTCCGTCCACTCCTTGTTCCCGCCGTTCAGCAAGTCGAAGACGATCGCCCCCGGCACGATGGGCACCCGTGCCGGGCCCACGGCAAACCCCCGCCCCGCAGCAGCCAGCCCCCCCATCACCCCGTCGCAGGCCGCGAGGCCAAAGGCCGACCCGCCCGACAGGACAAGCGCATCGACCCCGGCCACCAGCTTGTCCGGGGCCAGCAGGTCGGTTTCCCGCGTCCCCGGTGCGCCGCCCATGACATGGACCGCCGCCGCAAAGGGCGCATCGCCGGTCAGCACCGTGACGCCGGATTTCAGGCGCCGGTCGTCGGCGTTGCCGACTCGCAGGCCGGGGATGTCGGTGATGAGGTTTCGGTAACCGGGTCGCATGCTTGCCCCATGGTTGATTTGACACGTTTCATTGAAAATATCTTCAACGAAAAACAAAAGGTTGCAACAAGATTAACATTGGTTAATGGACAAAAAACATCAGGAAATTGAGTTTGCCTGCAGGATTGGCGAATGGCCCAAGTATACGAAATTGGCTTCGTTCCGGTTGGCGGAGTTGCCTGGGCCAACAGGGTGGGGTTCTCCAGCTCGAACGGCGTCAAGGACGGCGGGATGCAGTGGGGAAGCGAGCCTCCTGCCGGACCACGATGACCCTGAGCTATGACGCCATAGGCGGCTTGGCCATCTGGGATGAAAACGACACCTTCTCGGACGACCCGCAGAACCCTGACTGGACAGGCCTGCCCTATCCTCCGCACAAGCAATTCGTGGATACCGACGGATATGCGGTCGGCGGCACGTCCTATCCGCGCGGCACCCTTCAGATCGAGAATGAATACGAGGTGTTGCTGACAGGGTCGGACGGCAAGACCTAAACCATGGTCGCGGTATCCGGCACCTATTATTCCGATCCCACCAATACCTGGAGCCGCACCGAACTTGGCATCATCGGCGTCACCTTCGTGGGCGACTGGCCGCCATCGGATACAGCCCTGACCTTCCAAGCCAATGCGGACGGGCGAACCTTTCCCTACACCTCCATCAAGGGACCGGATGAGGTGCCGTGTTTCACCGCCGGAACCCTGATCGACTGCCAGCACGGGCCACGCCTGGTCGAGGATTTGCGCGTCGGCGATCTGGTCATGACGCGCGACCACGGCTTGCAGCCCATCCGCTGGATCGGAAGCCGAATGCTGTCCGCCCAAATGCTGCGCGACCGGGCAATCTGCGCCCCGTCAGGATCGCCGCGCAGGCCTTGGGACCGGAAAGCCCCTCGACCGACCTGCTGGTATCGCCGCAGCACCGGATCCTGGTCCGGTCGCGGATCGCGCAACGCATGTTCGGCACCGACGAGGTTCTGGTTGCCGCCAAGCATCTGCTGGCGGTGGACGGGATCGAGATCGCGCAGGATTTGGATCGGGTCGAATATTACCACATCCTGTTCGACCAGCATGAAATCGTCGTCGCCAACGGCGCGGAAACCGAATCGCTCTATGTCGGTTCTAGTGCCTTGCGGGCGGTCGATGCGCAGGCGCGGCAGGAAATCCTGACGCTGTTTCCCGAACTTGCCGACGACAGCCACCAGCCAGAAAGCGCGCGCTTTCTGGTTGCCGGGCGTCAGGGCCGCAAACTGTCGGAACGCCATGCGCTGAACGGCCAGCCGCTGATGGCGTGATGGGCGGGCGCAGGCGCGGCACCTTTACACGTCGCGTCCTGCCCCCTATCTCTCCCCGTCATGGCCCAGGAACCCGACAAGAACTACAAGATCATCGCCGAGAACCGGCGGGCGCGCTTCGATTACTTCATCGAAAGCGACCTCGAGGTCGGCATCGTCCTGACCGGGTCCGAGGTGAAAAGCTTGCGCACCGGGCAGTCGAACATCGCCGAAAGCTATGCCTCGGTCGAGGATGGGGAATTGTGGCTGATCAACGGCTATATCGCCGCCTACAAGCAGGCCGGCGTCTTCGGGCACGAGGAACGGCGCAAGCGCAAGCTGCTGGTGTCGCGCAAGGAACTGGCGCGGCTGTGGCAGGCCATCGGGCGCGAAGGGATGACGCTGGTCCCGCTGGTGATGTATTTCAACCACCGCGGCATCGTGAAGCTGAAGATCGGCGTCGCCAAGGGCAAGAAGAACCACGACAAGCGCGAAACCGACGCCAAGCGCGACTGGAACCGCCAGAAGCAGCGGCTGCTGAAGCAGGGCTGACGGCCATTGCACGGGCGCGCGCCGCCCTGTAGATCAGGCCCGCACCGGGACGGGAGGGGGCCATGCAGGACGATCCGAAAACGCTGGTCTCGACCGAATGGCTGGCGGCGCATCTGAACGATCCCGACCTGCGCATCCTGGACGCAAGCTGGCACATGCCCGCCACGGGCCGCGATGCGCGGGCCGAATATGACGCGGCCCATATCCCCGGCGCGCGCTTCTTCGACATCGACGCGATCGCGGACAAGCGCAGCACCCTGCCGCACATGGCGCCGCCGGTCGAGATGTTCATTTCCCGAATGCGCGCCATGGGCGTGGGCGACGGGCATCAGGTCGTGGTTTACGACAATTCCGATGCGCGCAGCGCCGCGCGGGTCTGGTGGACCTTTCGCCTGATGGGCAAGACGGATGTCGCGGTCCTGGACGGCGGCTTCGCCAAGTGGCAGGCCGAGGACCGCCCGGTCGAGGACATGGCCCCGATCCTGCGCGACCGCCACATCACCGTGCAGCGCCAGGCCGGACTGGTCCGCGACGTGACCCAGGTGGCCCTGGCCAGCAAGCTTGCCGACCATCAGATCGTCGATGCCCGCGCGCCCGAACGGTTCCGGGGCGAGGCGCCCGAGCCGCGTCCCGACCTGCGGTCAGGCCATATTCCCGGCGCCCGGAATGTGCCCTTCGGCCGCCTGCTGAACGCGGATGGCACCATGAAATCGCCCGATGACCTGCGCGCGGAATTCGAAGCCGCCGGGGTCGATCTGAAAAAGCCCGTCATCACCAGTTGCGGCAGCGGCATCACCGCCGCCGTGCTGTCGCTGGCGCTGGAACGGATCGGGCACCGCAACCACTCGCTTTACGACGGAAGCTGGACCGAATGGGGCAGCTTCCCGGACCTGCCCATCGCAACCGGAGACGCCTGATGCTGTCGAACCTGAAACCCCAAGCCCCCGATTCGATCCTGAAGCTGATCGAGGAGTTCAAGGCCGATACCCGGCAGGGCAAGATCGACCTGGGCGTCGGCGTCTACAAGGATCCGCAAGGGGTGACGCCGGTCATGCGCGCGGTCAAGGCGGCCGAACAGCGGATCTGGGAAAGCCAGACGACCAAGGCCTATACCGGCCTGGCGGGCGAACCCGAATACCGCAACGCCATGGCGCAAATGGTGCTGAAGGACGTGCCGTCCGACCGGCTGGCGTCCCTGGCGACCGTCGGCGGCACCGGCGCGATCCGGCAGGCGCTGGAACTGGCGCGTTTGGCCAATCCGGGCGTGACGGTCTATGTGTCGAACCCGACCTGGCCCAACCACCTGTCGATCATGAAGTTCATGGGCCTGCCCTTCGTCGAATACCGCTATTTCGACGCGGAAACGCGGGGCGTCGATTTCGACGGGCTGAAGGCCGATATTGCCAAGGCAGGCAAGGGCGACATCGTGCTGCTGCACGGCTGCTGCCACAACCCGACCGGCGCGAACCTGTCCATGGATCAGTGGAATGAGGTCGCGGCAATCCTGGAAAAATCCGGCGCGATCCCGCTGATCGACCTGGCCTATCAGGGCTTCGGCGACGGGCTGGAGGAAGATGCGGCCGCCACCCGCATGATCGCGCAGCGCCTGCCCGAGGTGCTGATCGCCGCCTCCTGCTCCAAGAACTTCGGCATCTATCGCGAACGGACCGGCATCCTGTTCGCGCTGGCGGAAAATGCTGCCGCGCGCGATCTGGCTCAGGGGTCGATGGCGTACCTCAACCGGCAGAACTATTCGTTCCCGCCGGACCATGGCGCCCGCATCGTCAGCACCATCCTGTCTGATGATGCGCTGCGCGCCGACTGGGCGGCCGAGCTTGAGGAAGTCCGCAACACCATGCTGGGCCTGCGCGCGCAGCTGGCATCGGAACTGCGCGAGTTGTCGGGCAGCGATCGCTTCGATTTCATCGGCCAGCATCGCGGCATGTTCTCGCGCCTTGGCGCCACGCCGGAACAGGTCCAGAAGCTGAAATCCGACGCGGCGATCTACATGGTGGGCGATTCGCGGCTGAACATTGCGGGGCTGAACCAGCATACGGTGCCGGTCCTGGCCCGCGCGATCATCGACGCAGGGATCTGACCGGGCCTGCGTCGCGGTCTAGCCGGGATCGCGGCGCAAATCCTTGACGCTGCGCAGCACCGGGCCGTTGTCATTCATGTCGATGGCGACAGCCCCCGTGGCGCGCAGCCGCCCCGGATCCAGCATCAGGCAGGGCCATTCGGCTTGCGGCATCTTTGCCGACACCACGACGATGCGGTCCGGCTGGCAGGCGGCAGGGGCGCGTGTCTCGGCTCCCTTGCCGGTGAAATGCCAGACCTGCCAGCCATTGGGCAGCGCCGCCATGCGGTCGCGCCTGTCGCCCTGCCAGGCGGGGCGGGCGGCTGACTCCTCCTGCGTGGCGATGTCGCCGTCTTCCTGCAGCCAGGTGCTGACCACGAAGGTCCCGCCAGAAGGCTTTGACACGGCGCGGCCCTGCGGGGTCATCAGCCCGACCGCCTCGCCTTCGGGCGCGACCAGCAGCAGGGGGCGGCTGGCAGTCAGCCAGATCGCCCCGGATGCGGCCAGCATCACCAGTCCGGCCAGAAAGCCCATGCCCATCAGGCTGGCCCGCCGTGCAATGACCCCCTGCCGCCAGCACAGCACCGCCAGCGTCGCGCCAAAGCACATCAGCGGAATCACCGGGGCAGGGGGCAGCGGCAGGGCCGTGACCGCACCGTCGAGACCCGCCACATATTCCGCCACCCGCAGCATCCACCGGGTGCCCAGGCCCATGACCCACAGCGCCGGTCCCGCCAGGCCCACGGGGGCCAGCAGCGCCCCGATGACACCGACAGGCATCACCAGCGCGCCCATCACCGGCACGACCAGCAGGTTTGCGAGCAACCCATACTGCGCCATCCGGTTGAAATGCGCGGCAGCCAGCGGCGAGGTCGCGACGGAGGCCACCAGCGATGAAACGATCAGCATCGCCACAGGCCGTAGCCAGAAAGGCAGGTGGGGCGCGATGCGCGACCACGGCCCGGCGGACAGGATCAGTGCGACGGTGGCCGCAAAGCTCATCTGGAAGCCGGGATGGGTCACGGCCTCGGGCGAATAGATCAGGATGATGGTCGCAGCCAGGGCGATGGTGCGCAGCGAGATCGCGCGCCGGTCCGCCATGATCGCCAGCAGCATCACAGCGACCATGACAAAGGCGCGTTCCGTGGCAACCCCGCCGCCCGACAGCCACAGATAGGCGGCCGATGCCAGCAGCGCGCCAAGCGCCGCGAGCTTGTGGACGGCTTGCGGCAACGGTGCCCCAAGGCCCTGCGCCAGCACCAGCGCCATGCGCAGCGCGGTATAGACAAAGCCCGCCAGCATCGACATGTGCAGGCCGGAGATCGAGATGATGTGGTACAGGTTCGCGGCGCGCATCACCTCGTTCGTGGCCTCCTCGATCCCTGAACGATCCCCGGTCATCAGGGCGGATGCAACGGCCCCTTCCTGCCCGCCGATGCCGTCCTGGATCGCACGGCTGACCGCCATGCGGGCGCGGTGCATGGCCCACATCCCGCCCTCGGCCGGTTCGACGGTCATGATGGGCGTGCGGGTGTAGCCCACGGCGCCCAGGCCCTCGAACCAGGCAAGCCAGCGGAAATCGAAGCTGCCGGGAGAGGCGGGGGCAGGGGGCAGGCCAAGATGGCCCGTCAGCATCACCCGTTGGCCCAGGGGCGGCAGCGGGTCGGCCTGGTCCATCAGCGACAGCCGCACCTTGCCGGGCGTGCGGTCGGGTGCGGTATCGCGCAGGACCACCCGGTCCAGCGTCAGCCGGATCCGGTCGCGGGCGGAACGGTCGATCTCGACCAGCCGCCCTTCGATGGGGCCATAATACCGCCATTCCATCACCGGCGCGGCGACGGTGGCGGATCGCAATTCGATCAGGCCGAAGCCCGCGATGACCAGCAGCAATGCGGTCGAGCCGATCCGCAGCGCATCGGCAAGCGCCCAGCCGATGCGCCCGCCTTCGGCCCAGGGCAGGGCCAGTCGCCCGACCGAAAGTGAGGCCAAGGCCAGCAGGCCAAGCGCGACCCACACCCCGCGTCCGGGCGGAACGGGCAGGGCGAACCACAACGCGATCCCGGCGGCCAGGCAGACCGGCACCCAGGCGAACAGCCCGACGCGCGCCATGGCGGCCATCCGAACGGGCCGCGCGGCCGGGTGGCGCGATGCCCCCCGCGCGCCGGAAAAGCCCGGCAGCGCCGTGATGTCGCCCTGGGCGGCCATTCTTGTCCTTTCGCACCGGCTTCTCTATTTCTGCCCCCGAACACTGGCATGGACTGCTTACCAAAGCGTTAATGCCCGCCCGGATCAGGAAGGCCGCCATGTCCGACACGCCGATTGTCACCCGCTTCGCCCCCTCGCCCACGGGATATCTGCATATCGGCGGGGCACGCACGGCGCTGTTCAACTGGCTTTACGCACGGGGCCGGGGCGGCAAGTTCCTGTTGCGGATCGAGGATACCGACCGCGCCCGGTCCACGCCTGAAGCCACCGAGGCCATCCTGAAGGGCCTGACCTGGCTGGGCCTCGACTGGGACGGCGAGCCGATCAGCCAGTTCGCCCGCGTCGAGCGCCATGCCGAGGTCGCGCGCCAGATGCTGGCCGACGGCACCGCCTACAAGTGCTTTTCCACCCCCGAGGAGATCGCCGCCTGGCGCGAGGCGAATCCCCGCCAGCCGTTCCAGAGCCCCTGGCGCGATGCGGCCGACCTGCCGGATGCGCCCTATGCCATTCGCCTGCGCGCGCCGCGCGACGGCGAAACCGTCATCGACGACGCCGTGCAGGGGCAGGTGCGGGTGGCCAACGACCAACTGGACGACATGATCCTGCTGCGGTCGGATGGCACGCCCACCTATATGCTGGCGGTGGTGGTGGACGACCACGACATGGGCGTCACGCATGTGATCCGGGGCGACGACCACCTGACCAACACCTTCCGGCAGGTGCAGATCTTCGACGCGATGGGCTGGCCCCGGCCGGTCTTCGCCCATATCCCCCTGATCCATGGCGAGGATGGCAAGAAGCTGTCGAAACGCCACGGCGCCGTGGGCCTGCACGAATTCGCCGCCCTTGGCTATCCGGCGGCGGCGATGCGCAACTATCTGGCGCGGCTGGGCTGGAGCCATGGCGACGACGAACTGTTCGACGACGCGCAAGCCCGCGAATGGTTCGACCTGGGAGGCATCGGCCGGGCGCCCGCGCGGCTGGATTTCAAGAAGCTGGAGCATGTGAGCGGCCATCATATCGGCACCATGGCGGATGCCGAGTTGCTGGCGATCCTGGACCAGTTCCTTCTGGAAACCGGCAAGGCGCCCCTGACGCAACGTCAGAAGGACCGGCTGGTGCCCGCGCTTTCCGCCTTGAAGGAAAAGGCGAAAACCCTGCCGCAACTGCTGGACCAGGCCCGCTTCGCGCTGATCGAGCGGCCGGTGGATGTGGACGAGAAAGCATCGAAGTCGCTGGATACGGTATCCCGTGGTATGCTGTCCGCGTTGACTGCCGCAGTGCAGCATGCTAGCTGGACCCGAGACGAGCTGGAGGCGGCTGCCAAGCAGGTTGCCGAGGATAACGGCGTCGGTTTAGGCAAGCTGGCGGCGCCTCTGCGGGCTGCTCTGGCGGGCCGGACGGCCACCCCCAGCGTGTTCGACATGATGACGGCGCTAGGCCGCGAGGAATCGCTGGCCCGGCTTCAGGACCAGACGGATTTGGCAGGCTGACGGCCTGCCCCCACTTGCCAGGTCGTCCTGCGAGGAGTCGAAGGTCGGCCCGGCCCAGCCGGAAAAGGACGCTTTGGATGGCCGACGCGACGACCGCCACACTCAAGATCAACGACTCGGAATACGAGCTGCCGGTCCTTCGCCCGACCGAGGGGCCGGACGTGCTGGATATCCGCAAGCTCTACGGGCAGGCGGACGTGTTCACCTATGATCCCGGCTTCACCTCGACCGCAAGCTGCGATTCCACCATCACCTTCATCGACGGCGACAAGGGAGAGCTGTGGTATCGCGGCTATCCGATCGAGCAGCTTGCGGCCAAGTCGCATTACCTGGAGGTCTGCTATCTGCTGCTCTACGGCAACCTGCCCAATGCCGAGCAGATGGAGGATTTCGAGCGCCGCGTGACCCGTCACACGATGGTGCACGAACAGATGCACAACTTCTTCCGGGGCTTCCGCCGGGACGCGCATCCGATGGCGACCATGGTGGCCGTGGTCGGCGCCATGTCGGCCTTCTACCACGATTCGACCGACATCAACGACCCCTGGCAGCGCGAGGTCGCCTCGATCCGGCTGATCGCCAAGGTGCCGACGATCGCGGCCATGGCCTACAAGTATTCGATCGGCCAGCCTTTCGTCTATCCGCAGAACGAACTGGATTACGCCAGCAACTTCCTGCACATGTGCTTCTCGGTCCCGGCCGAGAAATATGTGGTGGACCCGGCCCTGGCCCGCGCCATGGACCGCATCTTCACGCTGCACGCGGATCACGAACAGAACGCCTCGACCTCGACCGTGCGGCTGGCGGGATCGTCGGGCGCGAACCCCTTCGCCTGCATCGCGGCGGGCATCGCCTGCCTGTGGGGGCCTGCCCATGGCGGCGCGAACCAGGCCGCGCTGGAAATGCTGCGCGAGATCGGCACCGTGGACCGCATCCCGGAATATATCGCCAAGGCCAAGGACAAGTCCGATCCCTTCAAGCTGATGGGCTTCGGCCACCGGGTCTACAAGAACTTCGACCCGCGCGCGAAGGTGATGAAGGAATCGGCGGACGAGGTTCTGGATCTGCTGGGCATCCACAACAATCCGACGCTGCAGGTCGCCAAGGAACTGGAAAAGATCGCGCTGGAAGACGAATATTTCGTCGAGAAGAAGCTCTATCCCAACGTCGATTTCTATTCGGGCATCATCCTGGAGGCCATGGGCTTCCCCACATCCATGTTCACGCCGATCTTCGCGCTGTCGCGCACGGTGGGCTGGATCGCGCAGTGGAAGGAAATGATCGCCGATCCGCAGGCCAAGATCGGCCGTCCGCGCCAGCTTTACGTGGGCGAGGGCAAGCGCGACTATATCGACGTGGCCGCGCGCTGATCGGCCGCATGTCGGACGGGGCCCCTGCGGGGGCCCTTTTTCGTTGCGCCCTTGCGAAGGCGCGGTGGCGGTGGCAAGGGGACGGCCATGACAGAGAATTCGAAAATCGCGCTGGTGACCGGCGCATCGCGCGGCCTGGGCGCGGCCCTGGCCGAGGATCTGGCCGGGCGCGGCTATCACGTGCTGGCCGTGGCCCGCACTGTGGGCGGGCTTGAGGAACTGGACGACCGCATCCGCCGGGCAGGCGGCAGTGCGACCCTGGCGCCGATGGACGTGACCGAGGCGCCCGCGATGCAGCAGCTGGCCGAGGCTGCGCTGAAGCGCTGGGGCGGGCTGGACCTGTGGGCGCATTGTGCGATCCACGCGGCGCCCCTGGCCCCCGCGCCGCATGTCGATGGCAAGGACTGGGCGAAATCGGTGCTGGTCAACATGGACGTGACGCGCGGGCTGATCGCCTTGCTGGAGCCGCTGCTGCGCGCGCGGGGCGGCACGGCGCTGTTCTTCGACGATCCCCGCGCGGGGCAGAAGTTCTTTGGCGCCTATGGCGCGACCAAGACGGGCCAGATCGCGCTGGCGCGAAGCTGGCAGGCCGAAAGCGTGTCGGTCGGCCCGCGCGTGGTCATTGCCGAGCCTGCGCCGATGCCCACCGCCGTGCGGGCGCGGTTCTTTCCGGGCGAGGATCGGGCGGCGCTGACGCCTTGCAAGGATGAGGCGGCGCGGATCCTGGACGCGCTTTGATTGCGTCCCGCGGTGGCCGGGGGCGCTTCGCCCCCCGGACCCCCCAAGGGTATTTTTTACAAAGAAGAAGTCCCTAGAGGCTGCGTTGCCTGATCCAGCCAGCGCCGCGTGTCGCCGTCCAGGTGTGGCGACAGGGTGTCGCGGACATGCGCGTGATAGCCGTCCAGCCACTTGATCTCATCCCGTGACAGCGCCGCGATGTCGATCAGGCGGCGGTCGATGGGACATAGCGTCAGCGTCTCGAAGCCCAGCATGGCGCGGCCGGGTTCGGCCTCGGCCTCGGTGAGGGCGATCAGGTTCTCGATGCGGATGCCGAAGGCGCCTTCGCGGTAATAGCCGGGCTCATTGGACAGGATCATCCCGGCTTCCAAGGCCAGGGTGCTGACTCGGCTGATGCGTGCCGGGCCTTCGTGGACGCAGAGCGCCGCGCCGACGCCATGGCCGGTGCCGTGGTCATAGTCGAGGCCCTGCGACCACAGGTATTGCCGGGCAAGCGCATCCAGATGCGCCCCCGCAACGCCCTTGGGAAAGCGCGCGCGGCTGATCGCGATCATGCCGCGCATCACGGCGGTATAGGGGGCGACGGCATCAGGTAGCGGATCGCCTAGCGGCACGGTGCGGGTGATGTCTGTGGTGCCGTCGGGATACTGCCCGCCAGAATCGATCAGCAGCACCTCGCCCGCCGCCAGACGGCGATTGGTCGCGCGGGTGACGCGGTAATGGACGATGGCGCCGTTCGGCCCCGCGCCGCAGATCGTGTCGAAGCTGATGTCGGTGATCCCGGCCTCCCGGCGCAGGGCTTCCAGCTTTTCCACCACGTCGATCTCGGTCAGGTCGGCCGGAGCCTGCGCATCCAGCCAGGCCAGCAGCCGCACCATCGCCACCCCGTCGCGCAGATGAGCCGCGCGCATCCCGGCCAGTTCGGCGGCGTTCTTGCGCGCCTTGGGCAGGATCGCGGGATCAGTAGCGCGGGCAATCTGGGTCTTGGCGCTTTCCAGCAGCCGGAAGGCCGCTTCGGGGGCCGAGGCGGAATCGATGCGCACCGGGCCTTCCAGATCCAGCAGCGCGGGGGCCAGTCCTTCGGGATGCAGGATCGCCACCTGATTGCCCAGATGGGCGCGCAGGGCGTCGTCGAACTTGGCGGGGTCGGCAAACAACGCCACATGGCCGTCATCGGACAGCACCGCGAAGGACTGCACGACCGGGTTTTTCGGCACGTCGCTGCCCCGGATGTTCAGCAGCCAGGAGATCGAATCGGGCAGCGTCAGCAGGGCGGCGGCCTGTCCATCGTCGCGCAGTTGCGCGGCAAGGCGGGCGCGCTTGTCGGCGGAGGTCTCGCCTGCCACGGCGTCGTCATGCGCCCACGCCCGGCCCACGGGCGGGGCGGGGCGGTCGGTCCAGACCGTGTCCAGCGGGTTCCTGTCCACCGCGATCAACCCGATACCGCTGTCGGCAAGGGCCTTTTCCAGCGTCTCGATCTCTTGGCGCGTATGCAGCCAGGGATCGAAGCCTAGGCGCCCGCCCTCGGGCAGGGCATCCCGCAGCCAGTCCGAGGGCCGGGTTTCCGGCCAGGGGACCGGCGTGAAATGCGCCGGATCGATCTGGGCCTTGACCTGCACGCGATAGCGGCCGTCGATGAACACCCCCGCTCGGTCAGGCGTCACGATGGCAAAGCCCGCGCTGCCGGTGAAGCCCGTCAGCCAGGCCAGCCGCGCATCGGCATCGGCCACATATTCGCCCTGATGGGCATCGGCGCGGGGGACGATGAAGCCGTCCAGACCCTCCAGGCCCATCTGCCTGCGCAGGGCAGACAGCCGCGCCGGATGATCGCTGCCGCCTGCGGGATCATCGAAACTCTGGAAGCTCACAGTTCGATCGCCTTCATGACCGCGGGTTCGATCACCCGCACGCCGGGGAGCCCATCGATCAGCGCCTGCGCGGATTGCTCCAGCAGCGGGAAGGTCTTGTAGTGGCAGGGGATCACCGTCCTGAAGTCGAAGTATTTGCGGGCCGCAAAGGCCGCGCGCTTCATGTCCATGGTGAAATGCCCGCCCGCACACAGGATGCCGATGTCCGGCTGGTGGTATTCGCCCATCCATCCCATGTCGGCCATGATGTCGGTGTCGCCCGAGACATAGATCACATGCCCTTCGCCCGCGATCATATAGCCCGATTCATGGCCCGCATAGATCGGCCCGTCCGCCCCGTCCAGCGAACTGGAATGGGACGCGTTCACCATCGTCACCTGCGCCCCGCCCAGATCGACGGTGCCGCCCTTGTTGAAGCCGATGCCCTGAATGTCGTGATGGGTGGCCCAGCTGCCCACCAGGTCATAGATGCCCGCGACCGGGATCCTCAGCTCCTTGGCGATGGCCAGCGCGTCGCCGGAATGATCGCCGTGGCCGTGGGTCAGAAGGATATGGGTGCCGCCCCCGATGGCCTCGGCACGGGCGTCCTCGGGGAAGACCGGGTTGCCGGAAATCCAGGGGTCGATCAGGATCACGGCACTCTCGATTTCCAGGCGAAAACCGGAATGTCCAAGCCAGGTCAGTTTCATCGTGTTTCCCTTGCCAATCTCAGGGGCAGGTTAGCGGCGGGCCTTGGGCGTGACCAGAGGGGGTCACATGCGATCACACGGGGGCTGCATCCTCCAGCCGCAGGCGCAGGCGTTCGCGCCCGCCCCAGGTGGAGAGATCCAGCTTGCCCGCCAGATGAAAGCGCCGCCCGCGCGCGCCGATCAGTGCCGGGCCAAGCGGGCCGGTCATCGCGCCCCAGGCCACGGCTTCCAGCGCGGGGCCGCCGGCGCTGCGGAAGGACAGGCGCAGGTGGCTGTCGCCCATGGTGCTGGCGCTGTCGATCAGCTGGTCGGCAAAGGCAAAGCGCGGCGCGGGCGCGGCCTGGCCGAAGGGGCCGGCATCTTCCAGCTGGCGATACATCCGCGGTGTGGCGCCCGCACATTCCATCAGGCCCGAAATGCGCAGGTCACGGGCGCCCGTGCGGCTTGCCAGATCGGCAGCGATCAAGTCGGAAAGACGCGCCATGGCGGCGGGGATCCTGTCCTCGGCCACGGTCAGGCCTGCGGCCATGGTATGCCCGCCACCCTTGATCAGCAGCCCTTCATCCGCAAGGCGGTGGATCGCGCGGCCCAGATCGACGCCGGGGACCGAGCGGGCGGACCCCTTGCCGATGCCCCCTTCCACGCCGATCACGACCGAGGGCAGGTCCGTCGCCTCCTTCACGCGCGCGGCGACGATGCCGACGACGCCCGGATGCCAGCCATCGCCCGCAGCCCAGGACAGGCGGGCATCGGCGCGGGCCTCGACCTGCGCAAGCGCCTCGTCGCGAACGGCGGCCTCGATGGCGCGGCGGTCGCGGTTCAGCATGTCGAGTTCCGCCGCCAACCGTCCGGCCTCTCGCGGGTCGCGGCAGGAGAGGCAGAGCGCCCCCAGATCGGCGCGGCCCACGCGGCCGCCTGCATTGATGCGCGGCCCCAGCAGGAAGCCCAGGTGGAAGGCACCCGGCGGGCCGTCAAGACGGGCCACATCGGACAGCGCGACCAAGCCGGGCCGCTGCCTGCGGGCCATGATCGCCAGCCCCTGCCGCACAAAGGCGCGGTTGACGCCCACCAGGGGCGCCACGTCGGCCACGGTCGCCAGCGCCACCAGATCCAGCATCGCCATCAGATCCGGCTCGGGACGGCCCATGCCGCGCAACACGCGCCCCGCTTGGACCAAGGTCAGGAACACCACCCCTGCGGCACAAAGATGGCCCAGCGATCCATCCTCGTCCGCGCGGTTCGGGTTCACGACAGCCAAGGCGGGGGGCAGCGTCTCGCCGCCAAGGTGGTGGTCCAGCACGATGATGTCGGTGCCCGCGGCGGCGGCCAGGGCGTCATGGCTCAACGTGCCGCAATCGACGCAGACGATCAGGTCGTGATCCGCCGCCAGCGCCGCCATGGCGGGTGCGTTCGGGCCATAGCCCTCGTCGATGCGGTCGGGGATATAGAGCGTCGCGTCCTGCCCCTGGCCGCGCAGCCAATCCAGCAGCAGGGCCGCCGAACTGCCGCCGTCCACGTCGTAGTCGGCAAAGATGGCGATGCGTTCGCCACCCACCGCCGCCGCGACCAGCCGTTCCGCTGCGATCCCCATGTCGCGCAGGGACAGCGGATCGGGCAGCAGGTCGCGCAGCCGGGGCGTCAGAAAGCCCTCGGCGCCTTCGGCCTCGACCCCGCGTTCGGCCAGGATTCGGGCGACGGGCAGGGGCAGCCCGGTACGCTGCGCCAGCCCCTCGGCCAGACGGTCCGCCGTGCTGTCCGGGCCGACCCACCGCCGACCCGTCAGCGATTGCTCGATTCCCAGAAACGTCACGGCAGCACCTTCTTCTTTGTCCAAAATACCCTGGGGAGCCGCGCGGAAGGCGCGGCGGGGGCAAAGCCCCTTACCTGATCGGGTTGCGATAGATCATCCGCCGGACGGATCCGGTCTTGGACCGCATCAGGATCGTCTCGGTTTGCAGGTAATTCGGCTCGCGCTTGACACCCGCCACGATGGATCCGTTCGTCACGCCCGTCGCGGCGAAGATCACGTCGCCCGTCACCAGTTCGTCGCGGGAATAGATGCGGTCAAGATCGGTGATGCCCGCCTTGCGCGCCCGGCCCCTTTCGTCGTCGTTGCGGAACAAAAGCTTGCCCCACATCTGCCCGCCCATGCATTTGAGCGCGGATGCGGCCAGCACGCCCTCGGGCGCACCGCCGGACCCCATATACATGTCGATGCCCGTCAGCTCAGCCTCGGCGCAATGGATCACGCCCGCCACGTCGCCGTCCGTGATCAGCCGGATCGCTGCGCCGGTGGAGCGGACCTCGGCCACCAGATCCTCGTGCCGGGGACGTTCCAGGATGCAGACGGTGATGTCGCTGTCCTGGACGCCGCGCGCCTGCGCCAGGGCGCGCACGCGCTGCGACGGCGTCATCTCAAGGCTGACCACATCGGTCGGATAGCCCGGCCCGACCGCCAGCTTCTCCATATAGACATCGGGCGCGTGCAGCAGCGTGCCGCGCGGGGCCATGGCGATCACGGTCAGCGCGTTCGGCATGTCCTTGGCGGTTAGCGTGGTGCCTTCCAGCGGGTCCAGGGCGATGTCCACCTCGGGGCCTTCGCCGGTGCCGACCTCCTCGCCGATATAGAGCATCGGGGCCTCGTCGCGCTCGCCCTCGCCGATGACGACGACGCCCTTGATGTCCAGCATGTTCAACTGGTCGCGCATGGCGTTGACGGCGGCCTGATCGGCGGCCTTTTCATCGCCGCGCCCGATCAGCCGGGCCGAGGCATGGGCGGCAGCCTCGCTGACGCGGGCCAGGCCCAGCGAAAGCATCCGGTCGTTGAAGTCCTTGGGCGCGGTCATGTCCATTCCTCGTTCTGGCAGCCTGGGCGGGTCTTACGCCCCGCCTGCCGCAGCGGCAAGCCTGACGGCGCTAACGCGCCTCACGCCTCGGTCAGGTCGAGCGCCAGGGCATGGATGCGCGGCACGATGTCGCCCAGGGTGCGGTGGACCAGCCGGTGCCGCTGCACCCGGCCAAGATCCGCAAAGGCTGGGCTTGCCATGCGGATGCGGAAATGGGTCTGCCCGCCGTCGCGGTATCCCGCATGGCCGCGATGGCTTTCGCTTTCGTCGATGACCTCGAGCCGCGTCGGGTTCAGCACGGCCAGCCTGTCGCGCATTTCATCCGCAATCATTCGTCAAGACCTTTCATGTCGCGTCAAAAACCCTAAACTGCCGCCTCCGAGTCGCAAAGGTGCCCCAGAATGAGCAGTAACGACCCGTTCGGCTTCGACATTTCGGCCGCGAAGGACAAGAAGCGCAAGACCAAGGGCCGTCGCGGCATGTCCGGCGCCTTCGAGACTTCGACCCGCATCTGCGACAAGCAGGGCTGCGATGAGCCGGGCCAGTACCGTGCGCCGAAGAACCCGCGCCACCTGGACGACTATTTCTGGTTCTGCAAGGACCATGTCCGCGAATACAACGCGAACTGGAATTACTTCCAGGGCCAGTCCGAGGAAGAGTTCCAGCAGTTCATCGACAACGCGACCGTCTGGGAACGCCCGACCAAGCCCTTTGGCCGCGCCGCGCAGGAAGGCAAATGGGCGCGCCACGGCGTCAGCGACCCGCTGGAGATCCTGGGCGCCAACGGCACCGCGCCCGAGGCCCGCGCCAAGGCCAGCCGCAAGCTGCCGCCCACCGAGCGCAAGGCCCTGGACATCCTGGAAGCCAAGGACACCTGGACGCGCGCCGAGATCCGCAAGCAGTACAAGTCGCTGGTCAAGGATCTGCATCCCGACATGAACGGCGGCGACCGCTCGGACGAGGATCGGCTGGCCGAGGTGGTCTGGGCCTGGGATCAGGTCAAGGACAGCCGGTTCTTCAAGGATTGAGGCCGCGATCTGGGGCCGACGTTGCCTTTGGGGTATTTAGGCAAAGAAGAAGCCCATCAGGCGCGCCTGCGGCGGATGAGGGCCGCAGAAAGGGCGAGCAACGTCAGAAGCACGGCAGGGGCATTGCCCCATCGCATCCAGGGTGTTTCCGGCAGAGGGGCGGGCAGGGCGGCATCGATCTTGCCCTCGGCGCCCAGGTCGAGCGACTGGCGGACATGGCCATGCGGGTCGATGACTGCGCTGATGCCGGTATTGGCCGCGCGGATCAGCGGCAGGCCGGATTCGATGGCGCGCAGTCGGGCTTGGGCGAGATGCTGGTAGGGGCCGGAGAACTGGCCGAACCAGGCGTCATTCGTGGCCTGAAGCAGCCATTCGGGGCGTTCCCCCAGGCCGCGCAGATACTGCGGGAAGATCGCCTCATAGCAGATCAGCGGCTGGAACGCGGGTGCGCCCGGCGCTGACATGATGGCAGGGCCGGTGCCTGCGGAATAACCGTTGCCTTGCTGCGCCGCAAAGGCGGTGATGCCGATCTGGGCCAGCGCGTCGCCCCAGGGGATGTATTCGCCGAACGGGACAAGGTGGAACTTGTCGTAGATTTGCCCCACCGTCGCGTCCGGGTTCAGCACGGCAAGGCTGTTGTAGAAGCGGCTGCCCTCGCGCCGCTGGATGCCCATGACCAGCGGCGCGCCTGCCGCCTGGGCCATGGCGGGCAGGACCGGGCCCGCGTCCTCCAGCAGGAAGTTCACGGCGGTTTCTGGCCAGATGACCAGATCGCGGGGGCCGGGCGCCGCCGACAGATCCAGCAGGCGCTGGAAGAACACCGCCGCCCATTCGGGATCCCATTTCAGGTGCTGCTGGGCATTGGGTTGGACAATGCGGACGATGGTTTGCGTATCAGGCGGCAGGGGCCGCGACTGCCGCGCCATTCCGGCAGCCCAAAGCCCGCCGGTCAGCGCCAGCGCGGCAAGGACAGCGGGCAGAAGGCGCGAGATCGAGGGAAGGACGGCCAAGGTCAGCGTGATCAGGCTCAGCCCGATGGCGCCTGTCCAGGCGGCGGTTTGCGCAAGGGGCGTGTCGATCCAGACATGGCCGGTCAGCGACCAGGGCAGGCCGGTGAAGATCCAGCCGCGCAGCCAGTCCGACAGGACCAAGGCGGCGGCAATCGCCAGGGCGCGACGCGGGGCATCAGCGGCAAGGCGCGCCGCCAGTCCTGCCGGAATGGCCCAGAACAGCGCGCCGCCAAGCGCCATCAGGAACAGGGCGAAGGGCGCCATCCAGCCATAGATGTCAGGCTCGACCAGGAAGGGCTCGACGATCCAGCTCATCGACAGGCCGAACCAGCCGATACCGCCCGCCAGCATGGGCCAGAAAGCCCCGCTGGCCCGCGCGGCACGGTGGATCAGCAGCGCTAGGGCCAGCGGGGTCGCGATCCAGATGCCGAAAGGCGGCAGGCCAAGGGCCGCGACCAGGCCAAGCGCCAGGTCGGCCCCAAGCCGCCGCAGCGGCAGTCGTCCCGTCAGGGCGCGCATCGGCGGCGGTCAGGCCTCGGCGTCGGCGTTGGGCTGGGCCTCGGCGGCAGGCGCCTCGTCAGCCTTCTTGCGGCGGGTGCGTTTGGGCTTGGGAGCCTCCTCGGCCACGGCCTCGGCGGGTTCCTCGGCCTTCTTGCGACGGGTGCGCTTGGGTTTCTCGGCCGGCTCGGCCGGGGCATCCGTGGCTTCGACCTCGATCTTTTTGCGGCGGGTGCGCTTGGGCTTGGGGGCTTCTTCGGCCACAGGATCGGCGGCAGGGGCTTCGCTGACAGGAGCCTCCGGGGCAGGGGCCTCGGCCAGAGGTTCGGGCGCGGCCTCAGTCGCGGCTGCCTCAACCGGCGCGGCTTCAGCCGGGGCTTCCTCGACCGCTGCAGCTTCAGGCAGGACGGCCTCGGCAGGCGCGGTTTCGGCTTCAGGCGCCTCGGTCACCGTTTCGGGCTGCTCGGCCACGGATGCTTCGGCGTCAACGCGCCCTTCGCCCTTCTTGCGGCGGTTGCGGCCACGGCGAGGCTTGTCGGCAGAGGCCTGGGTGGCCATGGGCTCGGCAGCCTCGACCGGCTTTTCGGCGCGGTCCTCGGGTTCGGCGGCAGTGGAGGCCAGGGCCGGGCGCAGTTCGACCAGCATGAATTCCGGCACGTGATCGCCCATGCCCATCACGGCAGGACCGCGATGATCCTCGCGGCGGTTCCGACGGTCGCGCGACGGGTCGCGGCGGTCTTCCCGTCGGTCGTCGCGGCGATCCTCGCGCCGGTCATCCCGCTGAACCTCGCGGCGCGGCTCCTCGCGTGCCGCTTCAATCGCGCGGTCCTCGCGCGGCTCGCGGCGTTCCTCGTCGCGGCCACGGCCCTTGTCGCGACCGCGTCCCTTGTCGCGGCCATTGCGGCGGTCTTCGCGGCCGCCGTTGCGGTCGGTTTCCGACAGGGTAAAGCCTTCGGGCAGGGGCGCGCGGGGCAGGGTCTGTTTCACCAGATTCTCGATGGCCGACAAATACTTCTCATCCGCAGGGGTGGCGATGCTGAAGGCGCTGCCCAGGCGTCCGGCGCGGCCGGTGCGGCCGATGCGGTGGACGTAATCCTCGGCATGGCTGGGCAGGTCATAGTTGAACACATGGCTGACCGCCGGGATGTCCAGGCCACGCGCCGCCACGTCGGAGGCGACCAGCAGTTTCAGCTTGCCGTCGCGGAAATTGTCCAGCGTGCGGGTGCGGTGGCTCTGGTCCAGGTCGCCATGGATGGGCGCCGCGTCATAGCCGTGCTTGGCCAGCGACTTGGCGACGATGTCCACGTCGGTCTTGCGGTTGCAGAAGATGATGGCGTTCGAGAGCTTCTCGCCCTCGGCGTCGATCAGGGCCCGCAGCAGGTCGCGCTTCTGCTTGGCCGCCAGATCGCGGCGCGAGGGCGCGAGTTCCACCAGCTTCTGGGTGATCGTCTCGCTGGTGGTGGCCTGGCGGGCGACCTCGATCCGCTCGGGGGCGTGCAGGAAGGTGTCGGTGATCCGCTCGATCTCGGGCGCCATGGTGGCGCTGAAGAACAGCGTCTGGCGCGTGAAGGGGGTCAGCTGGAAGATCCGCTCGATATCCGGAATGAAGCCCATGTCGAGCATCCGGTCGGCCTCGTCCACGACCATGATCTGCACGCCGGTCAGCAGCAGCTTGCCGCGTTCGAAATGGTCCAGCAACCGGCCCGGCGTGGCGATCAGCACGTCCACGCCCCGGTCGATCAGCTTGTCCTGTTCACCGAAGGACACGCCGCCGATCAGCAGTGCCTTGGTCAGGCGGGTGTGTTTGGCATAGGTGTCGAAGTTTTCCGCCACCTGGGCGGCCAGTTCGCGGGTCGGGCACAGGACCAGCGACCGCGGCATCCGCGCGCGCGCGCGGCCACGGCCCAGCAGCGTGATCATCGGCAGGGTGAAGCTGGCGGTCTTGCCGGTGCCGGTCTGCGCGATCCCCAGCACGTCGCGGCCTTCCAGCGCGGGCGGGATGGCGCCGGCCTGGATCGGCGTCGGCGTTTCATACCCGGCCTCGGCGATGGCCTTCAGCACCTTGGGGTCAAGCTTCAGGTCGGAGAATTTCGTCATTCAGGGGCTTTCCAAGACTTGCGCGCCGCTTGTCTGGCGCGATGCGTTCCATTGCCGCGCTTGCCCGGATGGCTGGTGCGGCCTGCAATGGGACGCAAGACTCGCACGCCCCCTCAGCCGGCCCGCCGGATGCGGGCCATGCAGCGACTTAGACCAAGCGGGCCGCCACGTCAATGTTTTCGCCCGGAAACCTCGCGTAAAAAGGCCTGTTTCGGGGGCTTTCGGTTGACCAGGCCCCGTCCCAGGCGGTAACCGGCGCGGGACACACAGGAAAGCGACGATGAACCTATTCACCGATCTGCGCGGCGTCGTCCTGGCCGCGCTGGACCAGATGACGCAGGCGGGCGAACTGCCGCAGGGCCTGGATTTCGCCAATGTGGCCGTGGAACCCCCGCGCGATCCCGCCCATGGCGACATGGCCACCAATGCCGCGATGGTGCTGGCCAAGCCCGCCGGCATGAAGCCGCGCGAGATCGCCGACAGGCTGGCCGCCCGCCTGACCGACCCGCGCATCGCGGCGGCCGAGGTCGCGGGGCCGGGCTTCCTGAACCTGCGCCTGTCCCCTGCCGTCTGGCAGGGCATCGTTGCCACCGCCATCCGCGAAGGCGCTGATTTCGGGCGTTCGGCCATCGGCGCGGGCCAGAAGGTCAACGTGGAATTCGTCAGCGCCAATCCCACCGGCCCGATGCATGTGGGCCATGTGCGCGGTGCGGTCTTCGGCGACGCGCTGGCGAACTTGCTGGCGTTCTCGGGTCATGACGTGACGCGGGAATACTACATCAACGACGGCGGCGCGCAGGTCGATGTGCTGGCGCGTTCCGCCTATGAACGCTACCGCGAGGCCAACGGGCTGGAACCCGAGATCCGCGAGGGGCTTTATCCCGGCGACTACCTGATCCCCGTGGGCGAGGCGCTGAAGGCGAAATACGGCACGACCCTGCTGGAGAAGCCCGAAGCCGAATGGCTGGCCGAGATCCGCGATTTCGCCACCGACGCGATGATGGCGATGATCCGCGAGGATCTCGCCGCCCTGGGCATCCGCATGGATGTCTATTCCAGCGAAAAGGCGCTTTACGGCACCGGCCAGATCGAGGCCGCGATCGAACGGCTGCGGTCCCTGGGCCTGATCTATCGCGGCGTGCTGGAACCCCCCAAGGGCAAGCTGCCCGAGGATTGGGAGGAACGCGAGCAGCTTCTGTTCCGGTCCACCGCCCATGGCGACGACGTGGACCGGCCGATCCAGAAATCGGATGGCGCCTGGACCTATTTCGCGCCCGACATCGCCTATCACTGGTCCAAGATCGACCGGGGCTTCGATCAGTTGATCGACGTGTTCGGCGCCGACCACGGCGGCTATGTCAAGCGCATGAACGCCGCCGTCGCGGCGCTGTCGGACGGGCGCGTGCCGCTGGACATCAAGCTGATCCAGCTGGTCAAGCTCTACAAGAACGGCGAGCCCTTCAAGATGTCGAAGCGCGCGGGCACCTTCGTCACCCTGCGCGACGTGGTGGAGGAAGCGGGCGCCGACGTGACCCGCTTCATCATGCTGACGCGCAAGAACGATGCGGCGCTGGATTTCGATTTCGCCAAGGTGCTGGAGCAGTCCAAGGACAACCCCGTCTGGTATGTCCAGTATGCCAGCGCACGGGTCCATTCGGTCCTGCGCCGCGCAACTGATTCGGGCATCGACGTGAGTGATTCGGCGCTTGCCGGTGCGGATCTGACGATTCTGGCGCATCCGGCGGAACTGGATCTGGCGCGGAAAGTTGCCGAATGGCCGCGTCTTGTCGAACATGCGGCCCGTGCCCACGAACCCCACCGCGTCGCGTTTTTCCTGTATGAAATCGCGTCCGACCTGCATTCGCTGTGGAACCGGGGCAACGACGACACGTCCCTGCGCTTCGTGCAGGATGGCGATCCTGCCACGTCCCAGGCAAAAATCGCGCTGGTGCGTGCAGTTGGCGTTGTTATTTCAAGCGGTCTCGCTATCCTTGGGGTCACACCGGCCAAGGAAATGCGCTGACATCACAAGGCGCCCCTGCCGGTTGGAACGGGCAGTCAAAGTTCAGGTCGGATCAACCGGCAGGCAGGCAGGCTATGGCAGTGATGGATTACCGCGAAGGCGGCTATGTGTTCTCGCGTCACAAGGTGAAGCGCGAATTCTCGTATGATCAGCGTGGCTGGGACGACCAGGCCGGTCCCGATGGGAACGGGCAGGGCGGCGAAGGCCTGACCACCCGCTTCGCGCGGCTGACCCATTACCTGGGCGCGGTCGCATCCGTCGCGCTGATGGTCGGGCTGATGGTCTGGGGCTGGCAACTGGTGTCGCGCGACGTGTCGGGCGTGCCGGTGATCCGCGCCATCGTGGGCGACGCCCGAACCGCGCCCTCCGATCCGGGCGGGGAACTGACGAACTATACCGGCTATGCGGTCAACAACGTGGCCGAAGGGGTGGAGCACCAGCCCACCCAGCAGGTCGCCATCGCCCCCGCCCCCGTGGGCCTGTCGGAGGAGGACGTGGCCATGGGCCAGCTGGGCGCCACCGCCCGCGAGCCCGCCACCACCTCCGAAGTGCCGCTGAGCTTTGCCGGCGATCCCATCGTGCCCCTGTCCGACAGCGAGGCCCGCGCCCTTGCCGAGGCCCAGGCCGCAGCCGAGGCGCAGCGCCTTGCCATGGCCGACAGCGCGGTCCAAGAGGCCGCGATCAGCGATGCCCCGGCCAGCGAAGGCCCGGTGAACGAGGCGCTGACCGACGAGAACGGCGCCCCCGCCCAGGCCGCCGCCATCACCGAGGCGCTTGCCCAGGCGCAGGCCGAGGCCAATCCCGGCGTGCTGACCGCCTCGACCCGGCCCGCGCCGCGTCCGCGCAGCACCCGCGTCGCATCGGCCGGAAACACCGCGACCGACGCCCGCCCCGTCGCCCCCGAGGCGCGCCCCGCCGAAGCCCCCGAAGCGCGTCCCGAAGCCGCGCCCACGCCGGTTTCCTCGGCCAGCGGCCCGCAGGTGCAGCTTGGCGCCTTCGACAGCAGCGCCATCGCCTCCAGCGAATGGAACCGGCTGATGAGCAAGCATGTCGTCTTTGGCGGCAAGCAGCAGGTGATCCAGCAGCACCAGTCGAACGGCCGCACCTTCTGGCGGCTGCGCGTCGCGGGCTTTGATTCGTTGTCCGAGGCACGCCAGTTCTGCGCCGCGCTGAAATCGGCGGGCACTGACTGCCTTGCCCTGAACTGATGACCGCCAATGCCACCATCCTCGGCGGTATTACCGGGACGGAACTGACTGCGGCCGAGCGGAACTTCTTCCGCGCGGCCGACCCTTGGGGCTTTATCCTGTTCGCCCGCAATGTCGAAAGCCCTGAACAACTGCGCCGCCTGACGGGCGACCTGCGCGACGCCGTGGGGCGCGACGCGGTCATCACCGTCGATCAGGAAGGCGGCCGGGTGCAGCGCCTGCGCGCGCCCCACTGGATCGACTGGCCTGCGCCGCTGGATCAGGCGGGGGCAGGGCCCCGCGCCATGTGGCTGCGTTATTTCCTGATCGGCCGGGAACTGCGCGCGGTCGGCATCGACAGCAACTGCGCCCCCACCCTGGACGTAGCGCAGGCCGACACGCACCCCTTCCTGCGCAACCGCTGCCTGGGATCAGACCCAGCCACCGTCGCCACCCTGGGCCGCGCGAGTGCCGACGGGATGCTGGCGGCGGGCGTCTTGCCAGTGATGAAGCACATGCCGGGCCATGGCCGGGCCATTGCCGACAGCCACCACGACCTGCCCACCGTCGCTGCCTCCGAGGCTGATCTGGACGCGATGGATTTCGCCCCCTTTCGCGACTTGCGCGACCTGCCGATGGGCATGACCGCGCATATCCGCTTCACCGCCCTGGATGACACGCCCGCCACCGCATCGCCCCGAATGATCGGCCTGATCCGCGACAGCATCGGCTTCGACGGGCTGTTGATGACCGACGACATAACCATGAAGGCTCTATCGGGAACTGAACCCGAACGCGCGGCGGCCTCGATTGCGGCGGGCTGCGACCTGGTGCTGCATTGCAATGGCACCATCGCCAGCATGGAGCCGGTGGTGGCCGCCGCCGGGCCCATGACGCCCGACGCGCAACGCCGCGCCGCCGCTGCCTTGGCGCGGCGCCACCCGCCCCAGGATCTGGATCCGGCGGCCCTGATGGCGGAATGGAAGGCTCTGACCTCGACCCTCGCCTGACGGCGCGGCTTCTTCTTCATGTAAATATCCTCGGGGGAATCTCCGAAGGAGATGGGGGCAGACAGCCCCCGGCGACGCGGCCCCGCTTGACTCCGTCACAGGCAGCCCCGACTCTGCCAGGCCGAACGCGAAAGGAACCCCGTGGCCCGCTCCGCCCGCGACATCCCCCATCTGCGCGCTGTCCCCGAGGAAGCGGTGCCAGGCCCCGACGCCGACACGGTGGCGCAGCGCCGCGCGGAGGAGGCGCTGATCGTCGATGTGGAGGGCTATGAAGGCCCGCTGGACCTGCTGCTGACGCTGGCGCGGGTGCAGAAGGTGGACCTGATGAAGATCTCGGTCCTGCATCTGGCCGAACAATACCTGGCCTTCGTGGAACAGGCCCGCGCGCTGCGGATCGAACTGGCCGCCGATTACCTGGTCATGGCCGCCTGGCTCGCCTTCCTGAAATCGCGCCTGCTGCTGCCCCCCGACCCCGAGGCCGAAGGGCCAAGCGCCGAGGACATGGCCGCGCATCTGGCCTTTCAGCTGGAACGCCTGCAGGCGATGCGGCAGGCGGCGGCGCAACTGATGGGGCGCGACCGGCTGGGGATCAGCCGGTTTCCCCGCGGCACGCCGGAAACGGTGGAACGGACGCGGCGCAGGGAATGGCAGGCCGGGCTGATCGACCTGATGCGTGCCTATGCCCGGCTGAAGACGCGCGATGACTTCCGCCCCTATGCCTTCGACCGGCGGGACGTGTTCACGATGGAACAGGCGCTTGACCGGCTGCGCGGCATGATCGGATATGTCGGCGACTGGACCGATCTGGCCGATTTCCTGCCCGAAGGCTGGGGCACCAAGGGCGCGCGCCGCCGGTCGGCCACGGCGGCGACCTTTGCCGCCTCGCTGGAGCTTGCGCGGCAGGGCCGGATCGAGATACGGCAGGCCGACCCCTTCGCGCCGATCCGCTTTCGCCGAAAACCGCCCGTGGAACAGCCGTGACCGAACCCGAAGCCCGGACTTCCGATACTCCGCCGCCCCCGGCCCAGCAGCAGCGCATGGTCGAGGCGATCCTGTTCGCGTCCGCGCGGCCCCTGACGCTGCGCGACCTGGCGGACCGGCTGCCCGTCGGCTGTGATCCGGCCCAGGCCTTGGAGGGCCTGCGCCAGACCTATGCCGGGCGGGGCGTGGCGCTGGAACGGATCGGCGACGGATACGCCTTCCGCACGGCGCCGGACCTGTCCTTCCTGATGCAGACGGAAACGGTGGAACAGCGCCGCCTGTCGCGCGCCGCCATCGAGACGCTGGCGATCATCGCCTATCACCAGCCCGTCACCCGCACCGAGATCGAGGAGATTCGCGGCGTCGCCGTGTCGCGCGGCACGCTGGACCAGTTGATCGAGATGGAATGGGTCCGCATCGGGCGTCGCCGCATGACCCCGGGCCGCCCCGCGACCTTCGTGGTGACCGAGACCTTCCTAGACCATTTCGGCCTGGAATCGGCGCGCGACCTGCCGGGGCTTGCGGAACTGCGCGCCGCCGGGCTGCTGGAGGCGCGCCCGCCCGCCCCCGGCCTGCGCGTCCCCCTTGCCCTGCGGGACGAGGATGACGATATCGGCACGGCCCCGTTCCCCGAAACCGCCGACGACATGCCCAAGGACGACTGATCCATGAACCTGAACCAGATCATCAACATGCTGACCCGCATGGTCACCCGCCGCGCCCTGAACTGGGGCATCAACAAGGGCATCGACAAGATCGCGAAATCCGGGAACAAGCCCGCCAATGTCTCGGCCAAGCAGGCGCGTGACATGCGCGCGGGCGTCAAGCGCGCCCGCCAGGCCGCCCGCCTGACCCGCCGCATCGGGCGCTGACCCATAGCCTTTGCCGCGCGTCCGGGCTAGGGCTGCGCGATGGATGACAGATTCGAGATTTTCCTGGTGGCGACGCCGGGGCTGGAGGCGCCGCTGGCCGCCGAGGCTGCGGGTTTGGGCTGGCAGCCTGTGGTGCAGCCGGGTGGCGTGACGATCACGGGCGGCTGGCCGGATGTCTGGCGCGCGAACCTGTGGCTGCGGGGCGCGACGCGGGTGCTGGCGCGGGTGGGCAGCTTTCGCGCGTTGCATCTTGCGCAATTGGACAAGCGGGCGCGGAAATTCCCCTGGGCCTCGGTCCTGCGGCGCGACGTGCCGGTCCGGGTGGAAACCACCTGCAAGGCCAGCCGCATCTATCACGCGGGCGCGGCCACCCAGCGGATCGAGCGCGCGATTACCGAAGAACTGGGCGCGCCGCTGGCCACTGATGCCGCCCTGGTCGTCAAGGTGCGGATCGAGGATGATCTGGTCACCATCAGTCTGGATACGACCGGCGAATCGCTGCACAAGCGCGGCCACAAGGAAGCCGTCGCCAAGGCCCCCATGCGCGAGACCATGGCCGCCATGTTCCTGCGCGAAATGGGTTACGACGGCAGCCAGCCGGTGCTGGATCCGATGTGCGGGTCGGGCACCTTCGTGATCGAAGCGGCCGAGATCGCCGCGGGCATTGCCCCCGGCCGCAGCCGCAGCTTCGGCTTCCAGCAGCTTGCCAGCTTCGATCCTGCGGCCTGGGAAGCCCTGCGCGCGGCTGCCGCGCCGCGTCCCGCGCCTGCGCAGTTCTTCGGCAGCGACCGCGACGCAGGCGCCATCCGCATGAGCCAGGCGAATGCCGAGAGGGCAGGGGTGGCGGCCCTGACCCGCTTCGACTGCCGCGCCATCGGCGATTTGCAGCGCCCCGACTGCCCGCCGGGCATCGTCATCGTGAACCCGCCCTACGGCGCGCGCATCGGCAACAAGGGGCCGCTGTTTGGGTTGCACGCCGCCATGGGCGCGGTGTTTCGTGAGCGTTTCGCGGGCTGGCGCGTGGGAATCGTGACCAGCGAGGGAGCCTTGGCAAAGGCGACCGGGCTGCCGCTGGAGTCGGGGCCGGTGGTTGCCCATGGCGGGTTGAAGGTGCGGCTGTGGCAGACAGGGGGGCTGTAGGTCCGGGGGCCAGCCCCCGGTCCCCCGGGATATTTTCGCACAGAAGATGAGGCGGGCCTAGCGGAACTGCTTGGCGAGCTTCAGGCCCTGGCCCTGGTAGTTCGACTTGATCCCCGCGCCATACAGCCGGTCGGGCCGGGCGGCCATGCGTTCATAGACCAGGCGGCCCACGACCTGGCCGTGTTCCAGCACAAAGGGCGCTTCGTGGCAGCGGACCTCTAGCACGCCGCGCGCGCCTGCGCCCGCTTCCCCGCATCCGAAGCCGGGATCGAAAAAGCCCGCATAATGGACGCGGAATTCGCCCACCATCGCCAGATAGGGCGCCATTTCTGCGGCATAGTCGGCCGGGATCGCCACCGATTCGCGGCTGACCAGGATATAGAAGGCGCCGGGGTCGAGGATCAGGCGGCCTTCGGTCGTGCGAAGCTCGTCCCAGAAGTCGCGCGCGTCATAGGCGCCGATCCGGTCCAGGTCGATCACCCCGCTGTGGGGGCGGGCGCGATAGCCTACCAGATCGCCGCTGGCCGGTTTCAGATCGACCGAGAAGCCAAGGCCATGGTCGATCAGCGCCTGCCCGCCGACCAGGGGATCGCGGTCGTTCAGGTCGCGCAGTTCCGCATCCGACAGCACCGCCTGGCCCTGGCGCAGCCGCAACTGGTTCAGCCGCATTCCGGGGCGCACCAGGACGGAAAAGCTGCGCGGGCAGATCTCGGCATAAAGGGGGCCGTCATAGCCTTCGGGCAGGCGGTCGAATTCGGTGCCGTCATCGGCCACGAGGCGCGTCAGCAGGTCCAGTCGGCCGGTCGAGGACTTGGCATTGGCCACTGCCGTCAGACCGGCGGGCAGCGACACGCGCTCCATCAGCGGGACCAGATACACGCAGCCGCGCTCCAGCACCGCGCCGCCCGACAGGTCCATCTGGTGCATCTGCAGGTCGGCCAGCCGGTCCATGACCCGGCTGCCGCGCCCGGCCAGGAAGCTGGCGCGCAGACGATAGGCCACGGTCCCAAGGCGCAGGTCAAGGCTGGCGGGCTGGATCTGTTCGGGGATGATCGCCGGATCGGCGGAGATGGCACCCGACCGGATCAGATCGCGGATGCCGCTGTCGGGAAGAACGCCGTTCATGCCGGTTCCTTTCATGCGAAAACGCCCACCCCCGCGAAGGGATGGGCGTTTTCGAAATGGTCGGGCCGGCGAGATTCGAACTCGCGGCCTTCCGCCCCCCAGACGGACGCGCTAACCAGACTGCGCCACGGCCCGACGCGCACCGTATAGAGCGATCCGGCGACCGGGCACAAGGGCTGCGATGCGGAAATCTGCACGCTTCCTGCCGCGAAGGTCAGCAAATCCGCGCCAAGGCGTCGCGCAGCCGCGCCAGCGTCGCCCGAGGGCCGGGCGCGGCGGCATCCGCCGGGCGAAGATCGCGCAGGCGGGCGCTCAGCGCGACCACATCGGCCAGCCACCCTTCGGGCAGCGGCGCCTTGCCCGGCAAAGGACGGCGGCGGCGATGGCGCGACCTTGGGGCGTGCGCGGGCAGGGCATCCGCCTCGTCCTCAGTGATGTCGATATCGGCCACAGGCTCGGCCGCATCGACGATCTCGGCCAGCCGTGCCGCGCCGCGTTCGCGCACGGCGGCGCCCCGGTCACGGGCCAGCAGCTTCTTCGCGCCCCGGATCGTCAGGCCTTCGTCGCGCAGGATGGTGCAAAGGCCAGCGGCCAGCCGCACGTCGTCGGGGCGGTAATAGCGGCGCCCATCGGGGCGCTTCATCGGTTTCAGCAGGGAAAACTGCGTTTCCCAATAGCGCAGGACATGGGGCGCGACGCCCAGAAGCCTTGCCACCTCGCCAATCGACCGGAATGCGTCTGCGCCCTTCGTCATTCAGCCGGACCGCCCCTCAGCCCTTGTTCCCGGCCGCCACGCGATCCTTCATCAGATGCGAGGGGCGGAAGGACAGCACGCGCCGGGGGGTGATCGGCACCTCCTCTCCGGTCTTGGGGTTGCGGCCGATGCGTTCGTTCTTGTCGCGCAGGCTGAAGGTGCCGAAGGAGGAGATCTTCACCTGTTCGCCCCGGACCAGGGCATTGGAAATATGTTCAAGCACCGATTCGACCAGCTGGGCGGATTCGTGACGCGACAGGCCAACGTCCCGAAACACGGCTTCCGCGAGATCCATCCGAGTCAGCGTCTTGTCACTCATGATTTTTCCCCTTTGATTTCACAAGGATGGTGGCAATTCTTTCGCCTGTCAACGACCAGCGTACCCTTTCGTTCCGGCAAGACCCGCCGGAACGGCTGTCCTGCGGCCTGTCGGAAAGGGCGGGGACCGTTGCAAAAGGGGGCGGGCAGCTTATCTTTTCCGTCAGGAACGGAGGAGACGATGGCCGGAGGATGGGCGCGCGACGACGCGGTGAACGACCAGATCGAGGTCAGCACGGCAGAGGCCGTGGCCCGCGCGCGCCTTCGCGCGGCGCGCGCAGCCGCCGTTGACAGCGCCAGAACCTGCATCGACTGCGAGGAGCCGATCCCCGAGGCGCGCCGCCGCGCCCTTCCCGGCGTGCAGCTTTGCGTGGATTGCCAGTCGGGGCGCGACAGGGCCTGGCGGCCCGCCGGAGGCATCAACCGGCGCGGCAGCAAGGATTCTCAGCTGAAATAAGGCCTTACCAGCGAAGGACCACGGAACCCCAGCTGAGGCCGCCGCCGATCGCCTCGGTCACGATCACGTCGCCTTCGCGGAAACGGTTCTGGTTGTCGGCCACCGACAGAGCCAGCGGGATCGAGGCCGCCGAGGTGTTGCCGTGGTCGGCGACCGTCAGGACGACCTTGTCCATCGGCAGGCCCATCTTCTGCGCCGTCGCCGTGATGATCCGGGCATTGGCCTGGTGGGGCACCAGCCAGTCCACCTCGGCAGGGGTCAGACCGGCCTTGTCCAGCGCGACATGCGCGGTCTTGGCCAGCTTTTCGACGGCATGGCGGAAGACCAGGTTGCCCTGCATCCGCAACTGCCCCGCCGTGCCGGTGGTGGACACGCCGCCATCGACATAGAGCAGGTCGCGATACTGGCCGTCGCTGTTCAGATCGCTGGCAAGGATGCCCCGGTCGTCGCGGGTGCCAGCGCCGTCCTGCCCTTCCAGCACGATGGCTCCGGCGCCGTCGCCGAACAGCACGCAGGTGCCACGGTCGGACCAGTCCAGAATGCGCGAGAAGGTTTCGGACCCGATGACCAAGACGCGTTTCGCCATGCCGCCGCGAATCATCGCATCGGCATTGGCAAGCGCAAAGACGAAGCCCGCGCAGACGGCCTGCACGTCATAGGCAAAGCCATGCGTCATGCCCAACCCGTGCTGGATCATCGTGGCCGAGGCGGGGAAGGTGTGGTCGGGGGTCGAGGTCGCCAGCACGATCCCGTCGATGTCGTCGGGCTTCAGGCCGGCCTTGTCCAGGGCGGCGCGCGCTGCGCGCAGGCCCATGTCGCTGGTGGCCTGGCCTTCGGCGGCGAAATGCCGCCGTTCGATCCCGGTGCGGGTGCGGATCCATTCGTCGGTGGTGTCCAGCCGATCCTCGAACCAGCTGTTCGGGACCACGCGTTCAGGAAGGTAATGGCCGGTGCCACGGACAACCGAACGGACAGTCACGACGCGGCCTCGGCGCCCGGAGCGGTGGCGGCGACTTGGGCCACGCGCGCGGCCAGCCGGTCCTGGAAGCCCGATTTCGCCAGCGTGAAGGCCAGCTTGATCGCCGCCGACACGCCCGTTTCATCGGCCGAGCCATGCGATTTCACCACGGTGCCGTTCAGGCCCAGGAAGATACCGCCATTCACGCGGCGCGGGTCGATCCGCTTTTGCAGGCGCTTGAGAGAGGTCATCGCCAGAAGGGCGGCAAACTTGGACATGATCGAATTCGCGAAAGCGTCCTTCAGAAGGGTGCCGACCAGCTTGGCCGTCCCCTCGCCGGTCTTCAAGGCGATGTTGCCGGTGAAGCCGTCGGTGACGATCACATCCACGCGCGCCGAAGGCAGGTCGCCGCCTTCGACGAAGCCGACATACTCGAACTTGCCCGCCTCGGCGGCGGCGACGATCAGATCCTGCGCCTGCTTCAATTCCGCCCGGCCCTTGTGTTCCTCGGTCCCGACATTCAGCAGGCCGACGCGGGGCCGGTCCAGACCAAGGCCGTTGCGGGCGTAGGACGCGCCCATCAGCGCATATTGCAGCAGGTCATGCGCGTCGGCGCGGATGTCGGCGCCCACGTCCAGCATGATGTTGAAGCCCTGCGGGTTCAGCGATGGCCAAAGGCAGGCGATGGCGGGGCGGTTCACGCCCGGCAGCCTGCGCAGGCGCAGCATCGACAGGGCCATCAGCGCGCCGGTATTGCCGCAACTGACGGCGGCGCCCGCTTCGCCGGTCTTGACCGATTCGATGGCCGACCACATCGAGGTGCCGTCGCCCTTGCGCACGATCTGGCTGGGCTTGTCGTCCATGGTGACGACGCCCCCCGCGTGACGGATGTCGCAGCGCCCGGCTAGGGATTTGCGACGGCCGACAAGGCGGCGAAGCTGGGCTTCGTCGCCATGCACGATGAACCGGATTTCGGGGTTTACGGCCGCGCTTTCGGCCATGCCCGCGACAACCGCCGCAGGGCCGCGATCACCGCCCATGGCATCGACCGATATCACCACGCCGCCCCCTTGGCCGGAGGCAGGCGATGCAGGATGGGTCACGTCACGGTCAGTCATCTGGCGCGGCTGCCAAGCCCGATCAGGCCGCGTCGTCGTCCAGGTCGATCTCGTTCGCCTGCGCGATCACTTCGCGGTCGGCGTAGTGGCCGCAGGACGGGCAGACGTGGTGCGGGCGCTTCAGCTCGCCGCAGTTCGAGCATTCATTGGGGTTTCCGGCGACCAGGGCATCGTGGGCGCGGCGCATGTTCCGGCGGGACCGGGTAACGCGATTCTGAGGGACAGCCATGTCTCGACCTCGGGTTTGGCAAGGTGCGACGCGCAGGCGTCTTGCGCACCCTGGGGTGTGAATTCGTAAATGAACCGCGCAGATACGCCATGACGGCCCTGCCCGCAACCCCTTGCATCGGGACAGGCAAGGCTAATTGCATCAAAGAATCCGGTTTCCGCCAGCGTCAAGCGCGGCCGGGCGCGGAAATCCCGCCCGCTGTGGCGCGACTGCCACGACCGGCGGGAATCGCCCTAGCCGTCGTCCCGTTGGCGCAGCAGCTTGTCCAGCCCTTCGAAGGGACGGCGGGTGTCGGGGGCGGGTTCCTCGGGCGCGGCCTCGAATTCGACCCCCTCGGCGCGGGGGTATTCGGGCAGGGCCAGGGCCAGTTCCTCTATCATCACGGCGGCCAGGTCGATGAACTGGCCCAGCGGTTCCAGCGTCTCGTCCGGCATCTCGACCTCGTCGCCCTCGGGCGCGGTCACATGGGGGGAATAGTGACGCTCGACTTCTTCATCCAGGGTGGTCCTGACGGGCTTCAGCGTCACCACGCAGGGCTGGGTGACGCGGGCGCGCAAGCGGCCGGTCAGCGCCCAGGCCTCGCCGCCCTCGGCGCGGATGGTCCCCTCGAAAGTCAGCTTCGACAGGCCGTCCAGGCCAAGCTCGGCCGCGATGGCGGCGCAGCGGCCAGCATCGGGCGCCAGGGAAAAGGGAGTCGGCACGCGCGGGTTCAGATGGGCGACGCGCAGGCGTTCGGGCTGCGGGGTGGGGCTGGTCATGGCGGGCCTCGAGGTCGTGGCTGCGGGGCTTGCCGCCGGTGCGGCGGGCGGCAAACCCGCGACAGGATTGTCATTCTTGAGCGCGGTGCCCGAGTTTGCTAAGCCGGGCGGGCCGCGTCAACAGCCCCTGCGCAAAGGAAAGACGGAATGACAGCCATCCGGCATCTGGTGATCCTGGCTTTCGTGGCCGTTCTCGGCCTTGCCTCCTGCGCGCCGGTCTATCGCAACCACGGCTTCATTCCCGCGCCCGAGGATCTGTCGCAGGTCGTCGTCGGCCAGACCACCGTGGACGAGCTGCAGGGCCTGATCGGACGTCCGTCCGCCCAGGGCCTGCTGACCGGGTCGGGCTGGTATTACGTCGGCTCGCGCTGGCGCCATTACGGCGCGCTGGAGCCGCGCGAGATCAGCCGCGAGGTCGTGGCCGTGTCCTTCAACCCCGCCGGCGTGGTGACGAATGTCGAACGCTTTGGGCTGGAACGCGGCCGCGTCGTCACCCTGTCGCGCCGCGTGACCGAGGGCAGCGTGACCGAGATCTCGCTGATCGGGCAGCTTCTGGGCAACCTGGGCAACTTCCAGGCGGGCGATTTCATCGACTGACGTGGGGCCGCAAGCCGGACTTGCGCCTTGCAGCTTATTCGGTCGGGTCGCCGCTGGCGGCGTCGGGGGTCGTCCTGCGGTCGTATCGGGGCTGGCGTGCGCTGCCCGAAGGCTCGATGGGTCCGTCCCCCTTGCGCAGCGAAGGGCGCGTGGTCTGGTCCTTGTCCAGATCCATGTCCTTTTCCGGGTCGGGCTGGGGCATCCTTTCCTCCTGCGCTTGGTCGCAGGATCAACCGTTGCGGGGCGGGGTTGTTCCCGTGTTCGTTAGGGCCTGGCTTCAGACCGCCTGCACGATCCGGTCCGCCAGCATGTGCAGGTCGTTGCGATAGCCCGTCCGGGCCGAGGGCTGGTCTGGATCCGAGGTCATGGCGATTGCCACGGCAGGCTGGCCGCCCGTCGCGGGGAAGACATAGATCATCTGCCCGCCATAGCCCCAGCCATAGCGGACCGGGCGCCCGCTGGCCTGGCCGATGAACCAGCCGTATCCATAGCCCTGGCCGGTGAAGATGGACGCCGTGCGGCTCCGCCAGCTTTCCACGATCCAGTCCTGCGGCACCACCTGCTGTCCGCCCGCGCGCCCCCCGTCGCCATAGAGCGCGCCGAAGGCCAGCAGGGACCGCGTGCTCATCGCCATCTGGTTGCCGCCCAGATAGATGCCCTGCGGGTCGCGTTCCCATCCGGTGATGGCAAAGCCCGGCACATCGCCCAGCCAGTCGCGCGCCAGCGCCAGCGTGGAGCGGCCCGTCACCCGCGTCAGGATCGCGGACACCAGATGCGTGGAGGCCGTGGAATACTGCATCCGCCCGCCCGGATCCTGGGTGAAGGGCGCGGCAAGCGCCGCGCGCACCCAGTTGCGGCTGTTGACCCAAGCGCCGTAATTCGCCCCCGACTGCCGTTCCAGCCCCGCCTGCATCGACAGCAGGTGGCCCAGCGTCACCGTGGCTAGGCGCGGATCGGGATCGGCGGGTAGATCATCGCGCAGGATCGGCGCGATCGTCTGGTTGGGGCCCTCCAGCGCGCCTTTGTCGATGGCGATACCCGCCAAGGCCGAGATGATGGATTTCGAAGCTGACTTGATGTTGGTCGGGCTGTCGGGGGTGAAGCCGTGATAGCCCTGTGCGGCAATTTCCTCGCCCCCGCGCCAAACAGCGACGGCGCGCAGGTTGTCCAGCCGTTCCGCGTCCTCCAGGATCGGGGACAGGCCCGCCTGCGCCAGGGCGGGTGCTGCAAGCAGCGGAGACAGGCTGGCGGTCAGCAGAAGGGTGCGTCGCTTCATGGAATCCATATGTGCGCCCCTGTCGCGGAGGGGGAATCACGGTTGCGTCAGCTTGGGGCTTTGATTGGCGAAGACCATTGCCTTCGCCATGTGGTGCGGGTGCCGCAAGTGCCGCCGGGTCTCAAAGGCCCCGCCAGCGCCCGCCGGTGGGGCGGGCGCTGGCCTCTCGTGGGCTTGGGCGAGACCGTTTCTGATGGCCCCCGCTCACGCGGGCGGGGAAACGTATAGGTTTCCTGATCCCGCCCGCCCAATCGGTGCAAGGGACTGGACGATCCACACCGATCCGTCCTAGGGCGGGGCCATGTCCCTTTCCCTGAAAGGCCTGTTCAATGACCGCGCTTGACGACCTTGCCCCGCATCCCTTCCACGACGCCGATGCCCCGCAGCGCGCGCGGATGCTGTCGCGGCTGGCGGATACCGAACTGGCCGTGGCGCTTGTGGCCGAGCCTGCGGGCGACCGGGTGGAACTGCGCATCTTCCCGCTGGAAACCGGCCCCGTGGCGCTGGCCTGCGACACCGAGGACCGGCTGGCGGGTTTCTTCGGCGGCCCCCTGGCCTATGCCGCGATGCCGGGACGGGTGCTGGCGGGCCTGCTGAAATCCGAAGGGGCGGGCCTCCTGGTCAATCCCGGCCACCCGTCGGAAATGCTGCTGGACGCCGCCATGCTGGACTGGCTGACCGGGGCGCTGTCCGCCGCGCCCGAACCCACTGACGCTCGCCTGCGCCTGACCCCGCCCGCGCCTGCCGTTGTCGAAACCCTGGCGCAGCCCTTGGCCGAACGCCTGGGCGACATGCGCGGGCTGATCGCGGGCGCGGCCCTTGCCGGGGCGGGGGATGGTCATGTCGTCCTGGTCGCGGGCGCCGATCCCGCCCATCAGCCCGCCATCGCCAAGGCCCTGGCCGAGGCGCTGGCCTTCCTGCCCGAACAGCCCGGCGGCGTGGATGTCAGCTTTACCGATGCGACCCTGCCTGCGGACGTGCTGCGCTTCGACCTGTCGGTCCCCGAGGAACCTGCATCCCAGCCGCGCCCGAAAGGCCCGCCGATCCTGCGCTGAGGCGCCAAGCACGGTTGCGTGATTGCCGCCAAGCTGCCAGAACCTGCCCATGAAGACACAACACAAAGCCCTGTCCGTCCACCTGCTGACCGCCACCGGCGCGGTGCTGTCCATGCTGGCCATGCTGGCCGCGGTCGAGGGCAAGTGGTCGCTGATGTTCCTGTGGCTGGTCGTGGCCCTGGTCGTGGACGGAATCGACGGCCCGCTGGCGCGCAAATACAACGTGAAGATCCACTCGCCGAACTATGACGGCGTGCTGATGGACCTGATCATCGACTATCTGACCTATGCCTTCATCCCGGCCTATGCGCTGTTCAAGTCCGGGCTGCTGTCGGGCTGGACAGGCTGGTTCGCGATCATCGCCATCGTCTATGGCAGCGTGATCTATTGGGCCGACACCCGCATGAAGACCAGGGACAATTCCTTTTCCGGCTTCCCTGGCTGCTGGAACATGGTGGTGCTGGTCCTGTTCGCGACCGATCCGCACTGGACGGTGATCCTGCTGATCGTGGTCGCGCTGACGGTGGGGATGTTCCTGCCCATCAAGTTCATCCACCCGGTCCGCACCGAACGCTGGCGGGCGGTGTCGCTGCCGGTGGCGATCCTGTGGTGCGTCTTTGCGGCCCGCGCGGCCTGGGTCGATTTCCACCCCGACAGCTGGGCCAACTGGGGTCTGGTCGTCACATCGCTGTGGCTGATGCTGGCGGGGGCCGCGCAGCAACTGATGCCGAAACGCGCCGGAAGGGGACGCCCATGATCCAAGCCCTGAAACCCCTGGCCGCGCTGATCCTGCTGGCGCTTCCCGCCGCGGCGCAGGACGCCATCACCCTGGGCATGGTGCTGGAGCCCCCGAACCTCGACCCCACCGGCGGGGCGGCGGCTGCGACCGACGAGGTCGTCTATGCCAATGTCTTTGAAGGCCTGACCCGCTTCGGCCCCAACGGCACCATCGAACCCGCCCTGGCCGAACGCTGGGACATTGAGGATGACGGCCGCACCTATGTCTTTCACCTGCACGGCGGCGTGACCTTCCACGACGGCGCGGCTTTCGACGCCAGCGACGTGGTCTTCACGCTGGACCGCGCGCGGGCACCTGATTCGACCAATGCGCAGAAGGTGCTGTTCCAGGGGATAAAGTCGGTCGAGGCGGTGGATCCGCTGACCGTCCGCGTGACCCTGGCAGCACCGGACGGAAATTTCCCCTTCAAGATGGCCTGGGGTGATGCGGTGATGCTGGACCCGGCCAGCGTGGCCGACATCGCCACGAAGCCCGTCGGCACCGGCCCGTTCCGGCTGGACCAATGGGTGCAGGGCGACCGGATCGTGCTGTCTGCCTTTGACGGCTACTGGGGCGAAAAGCCCGCGCTGCAAACCGCGACCTTCCGCTTCATCCCCGATCCCTCGGCCGCCTTCGCGGCGATGATGGCGGGCGACGTGGACGCCTTCCCGAACTTCCCCGCGCCCGAGACGCTGCCGCAACTGCAGGCCGATCCCCGCTTCAAGGTCATGGTCGGCACGACCGAGGGCGAGACGATCCTGGCCATGAACAACAGCCGCGCGCCCCTGGACAACATCAAGGTCCGCCAGGCCATCGCCCACGCGATCAACCGCCAGGACATCATCGACGGGGCGATGTTCGGATACGGCACCCCCATCGGCAGCCATTTCGCGCCGCACCACCCCGATTACGTCGATCTGACCGGGCTGTCGGAATACGACCCCGACAAGGCCAAGGCCCTGCTGGCCGAGGGGCGTGTGGGCCCCATCACCCTGCGCCTTGCCCTGCCGCCCACCCCCTATGCCCGGCGCGGGGGAGAGATCGTGCAGGCGCAGCTTGCCGCTGTCGGTATCCAGACGCAGATCACCAACATGGAATGGGCGCAGTGGCTGGAAACCGTTTTCAAGAACGGCGACTTCGACCTGACCGTCATCAGCCATACCGAGCCGCTGGACATCGATATCTATGCCCGGTCCGACTATTATTTCCACTACGCCAGGCCCGAATTCGTGGCGCTGATGGACCGGCTGCAGGCGGCGGTCACGCCGGAACAGCGCAGCGATCTCTATCATCAGGCGCAGGAGATGATCGCGAAGGACTATGTCAACGCCTTCCTGTTCCAGCTTGCCAAGACCGGGGTCGCGGATGCCCGGATCGAAGGCTTGTGGGAAAACGCGCCCACGCAGGCCAACGACCTGACCAAGGTGCGCTGGGCCGAGTAGCATGTCCCGCCTGCGCTGGATCCTGTCGCGGCTGCGCCGGACATTGTGGGTCCGCGTCTCGCTTTATGCGGTGCTGGGCGTGTTTGCGGCCATCGCCGCCACGCTGGCATCGCTCTTGCCCTGGCCCCTGCCCATCGACATCAGCGCCGAGGCGATCGACAGCCTGCTGAACGTCATCGCCTCGTCCATGCTGGCGGTCACGACCTTCTCGGTCACGGCGCTGACCTCGGCCTACGGCTCGGCCACCTCGAACGCCACGCCGCGGGCCACCCGCCTGCTGACCGAGGACGACTTCATCCAGTCGGTCCTGGCGACCTTCATCGGATCCTTCCTGTTCAGCATCGTGGGCCTGGTAACGCTGCGGGTCAGCGTCTATGGCCCGCAGGGCCGGGCGCTGCTGTTCGTGGTGACGGTTCTGGTCATCATCCTGATCGTGCTGGCCCTGCTGCGGTGGATCCACCAGCTGACCAAGCTGGGCCGTGTCGGCGACACCATCGACCGGCTTGAGGACGCGACCCTCCGGTCGATGAAGGCGCGGCTCGACCTGCCCTTTCTGGGCGGCCGCCCCTTGCCGGACGACGCGCCGGGGGGGCCTGCCATCCTGTCGGACCAAGTGGGCTATGTCCAGTTCATCGACACCGCCGCCCTGTCCAGCCTGTGCGAGGATCGCGGCATCCACCTGGACATCCGCGTCCTGCCCGGCGCCTTCCTGTATCGCGGCAGCCCGCTGGCCGTATTGCAGGGCGAGTTGCTGAGCGAGGATCTGGCGCGCAAGGTCCGGGGCGCCTTTACCATCGCCAAGGCCCGGTCGTTCGACCAGGACCCCCGCTTCGGCATCATCGCCCTGTCAGAGGTGGCGTTGCGCGCCCTTTCGCCCGCCGTCAACGACCCAGGCACCGCCATCGACGTGATCGGCCGGCAGGTGCGGCTGCTGACCATGTGGGCAGATGGATGGCACAAGGCGGAACTGCACAAGGCCGAATATCCCCGGCTGCGCGTCCCGCCGCTGCGCTATGACGACATCTGCGACGATGCCTTCCACCTGATCGCGCGCGACGCGGCGGGGCAGATCGACGTTCTGACCCGGCTGGTCAAGGCCCTGGACGCCCTGCGCCGGATCGGTCCCGCCCCGGCCCGGCAGGCGGCGGAGCGTCAGCTGCGCCTGGCCTGCGACCGGGGCCTGGCGGGCCTGCCCAGCGATCACGACCGCGACCGGTTGCGGCAGGTGCTGGACGGCCTGGATCGCGGCGGACGGGCGGCGTGATTTCCGCTTTTCATTTGCCCTGTCACGCGGCATAGTCCCCGCCATGACCCGGATGCTGGACATTCCCGTTGCCCCGACCGCGCCCCATGGCGCGCGCCTGGCCGTGAACCTCCGCGGTCTGCTGCTTCTTACGCTGCGCTGAGCGGGTCTCCGGGCCGCCGCTCAGCCAGGAAGTGCCCGGTCATCCCGCGACGAACCCCCGTAAGAAAGCACCGACCCATGTCCGACAAGAACCGCGTCGTCATCTTCGACACCACCCTCCGCGACGGCGAGCAGTCGCCCGGCGCCACCATGTCCCATGAGGAAAAGCTGGAAATCGCCTCCATGCTGGACGAGATGGGCGTGGACATCATCGAGGCGGGCTTCCCCATCGCATCCGAAGGCGATTTCGCCGCCGTCAGCGAAATCGCCCGGCAGGCGAAGAACGCCGTGATCTGCGGCCTGGCCCGCGCGCAGATCCCCGACATCGACCGCTGCTGGGAGGCCGTGCGTCACGCGCGCCGTCCGCGCATCCATACCTTCATCGGCACCTCGCCCCTGCACCGGGCGATCCCGAACCTGGACATGGACCAGATGGCCGAGCGGATCGAACAGACCGTCACCCATGCCCGGAACCTGTGCGACAACGTGCAATGGTCGCCCATGGACGCGACGCGGACCGAACACGATTACCTGTGCCGCGTGGTGGAAATCGCCATCAAGGCGGGCGCCACCACGATCAACATCCCCGACACCGTAGGCTATACCGCGCCGCGCGAATCCGCCGACCTGATCCGCATGTTGCTGGAACGCGTGCCGGGCGCCGACACGGTGGTCTTCGCCACCCATTGCCACAACGACCTGGGCATGGCGACCGCCAACAGCCTTGCCGCCGTCGAGGCGGGTGCGCGCCAGATCGAATGCACCATCAACGGTCTGGGCGAGCGCGCGGGCAACACCGCCCTGGAAGAGGTCGTGATGGCCATGAAGGTGCGCCACGACATCATGCCCTTCACCACCGGCATCGACACGACGAAGATCATGAACCTGTCGCGCCGGGTGTCCCAGGTGTCGGGCTTCGTGGTCCAGCCGAACAAGGCCATCGTCGGCAAGAACGCCTTCCTGCACGAATCCGGCATCCACCAGGACGGCGTGCTGAAGAACGTCGAGACCTTCGAGATCATGCGTCCGGCGGACATCGGGCTGAACGAGAACAACATTGTCATGGGCAAGCATTCGGGCCGCGCCGCCCTGCGCGCCAAGCTGGCCGATCTGGGCTATGACGTGGGCGACAACCAGCTGAAGGACATCTTTGTCCGCTTCAAGGCGCTCGCCGACCGCAAGAAGGAGGTCTATGACGAAGATATCGTCGCCCTTGCCCAGGACGCCTCGGCCAATACCGGCGATGATTTCCTGCAGGTGAAGCATCTGCGCGTCGTCTGCGGCAGCGACGGGCAGTCGGCGGATCTGACGATGATTGTGGACGGCGCCGAGAAGACGGTCCATGCCACCGGCGACGGCCCGGTCGATGCCTGCTTCAACGCGGTCAGGCAGATCTTCCCGCACAATGCCACGCTGAAGCTGTACCAGGTCCATGCCGTGACCGAAGGGACCGACGCCCAGGCCACTGTGTCCGTGCGCATGGAAGAGGACGGCCGCATCGTGAACGGCCAGGCCGCCGACACCGACACGATCCTGGCCAGCGTGAAAGCCTATGTCGGCGCGCTGAACCACCTGATCGTGCGCCGCACCCGCGCGGGCCGCGACGGCAAGGAAATCAGCATGTATTCGCATTGATTCGGCGGCTGGCCGTTCCGGCGCCGAATTCCGGCCATTTCCACGCCCCGCGCCAGCGCGTCGCGGGGCGTGACGCTGCGGCACGGGTGCCCTGACCGCAGGGTGCGGGCAAAAGCCTGTACAAAAGGACAAACGCCGCGTTGGCGCGGCAGGTTGACTTGCGCGTCAACCAATGCGAGATCTGTCCCCAGTCCCATCAGGATGACTGACGGCGAATGTGTCGGATGTGGCAGGCCCAGGGCTGCCGCGTCCTTTTTATACGGTTTGGGCGCCAGGAGGCGCCGGTTCACGAGGATGAAGATGCGGGCTTTTTGTCTTGCTGTCGCGGCTGCGTTTCTGTCGGCGGGTGCGGTCAGTGCCGCCACCCTGAGCGAAGGGACCGGCAGCGCGGAATTTTCGGGCGATTGGAAAAGCCCGACCATCATCGATGCGGGTTTCGACAGGATTTCGGGCAGCTGGAACGCCCAGAACGACTATGACATCCTGGGCTTCACCGCGCTGAAGGCAGGGGCGCAGACCATCACCCTCAGCTTTTCGCCGCAGAGCCCGATCGGCGATACGGACTGGTCGTTCTCGGCCGGGGGCAGCCTTTACTGGCAGACCGCGGCGCCCCGCTACAGCGCGTGGGAGGGAACGCAGTTCGGTTCGGTCGACATCCAGCACTGGAACCGCAAGGGCGACTTCACCTATTCGCTGCAACTGGGAGACGACTTCGCGGGCGTCCTGTACCTGTCGCTTTACGGCACGCATGGCAGCCTGAACTACAACATCGACGTGCCGGGCAACGCGGTGGCCGATCCGCAGCCCGCGCCGGTGCCGCTGCCCGCGGGCGCTGCCCTGCTGCCGGCGGGTCTGGCGGCCCTGGCCGTGCTGCGCCGCCGCCGCAAGGCGCGCTGACGACAGCCGACAGGAACAAGGGCGCCCATGCCGGTCATGGGCGCCTTTTGCATGGCTTGGCGCGCCGTCCGGTCCCCGCCATGTGCCCAGGTCTGCCCAAGGCTGGAACAGGGCTTTCGCGCTGCATCCGGGGCTTCTATATGGGGGCACCGTCGCGTGCGTCGATTCCGCGCCGTGGCTGCGCTTGAAGCGGACAAGAATGGGAACAGCCGGTGAAACCGGCGCGAAAGGAACACGGGCATGGCATTCGGCGGTTTGTTTTCGACCGATATCGCAATCGACTTGGGCACGGCGAACACGCTGATCTATGTCAAGGGCAAGGGCGTCATCCTGAACGAGCCCTCGGTCGTCGCCTATCACGTCAAGGACGGCAAGCGTCAGGTGCTGGCGGTGGGCGAGGACGCCAAGCTGATGCTGGGCCGCACCCCCGGTTCCATCGAGGCGATCCGGCCGATGCGCGATGGCGTCATCGCGGATTTCGACAGCGCCGAGCAGATGATCAAGCACTTCATCAAGAAGGCCTTCAAGCGCACCAGCTTTTCCAAGCCCAAGGTCATCGTCTGCGTCCCCCATGGCGCAACCCCTGTTGAAAAGCGCGCCATCCGCCAGTCGGTCCTGTCCGCGGGCGCCCGCAAGGCCGGGCTGATCGCGGAACCCATCGCCGCCGCCATCGGCGCGGGAATGCCCATCACCGAACCCACGGGCAGCATGGTCGTGGACATCGGCGGCGGCACGACCGAGGTCGCGGTCCTGTCGCTGGGCGACGTGGTTTACGCGCGGTCCGTCCGCATCGGCGGCGACCGCATGGACGAGGCGATCATCAACTATCTGCGCCGCAACCAGAACATGCTGATCGGCGAAAGCACCGCCGAACGCGTCAAGACCTCCATCGGCACGGCGCGGATGCCCGACGACGGGCGCGGCGCCACGATCATGGTGCGCGGCCGCGACCTTCTGAACGGCATCCCCAAGGAGATCGAGATCAGCCAGGCCATGGTGGCCGAGGCCTTGGCCGAGCCCATGCAGGCCATCTGCGAGGCCGTGATGGTCGCGCTGGAAGCCACGCCCCCGGATCTGGCGGCCGACATCGTGGATCGCGGCGTGATCCTGACCGGCGGCGGCGCGATGCTGGGCGACCTGGATCTGGCGCTGCGCGAGCAGACGGGCCTCTCGATCACGCTTGCCGACCAGCCGATGAACTGCGTGGCGCTGGGCACCGGCAAGGCGCTGGAATACGAAAAGCAGCTGCGCCACGTCATCGACTACGACAGCTGAAGACCGGCCCGGAAGGGGGCTGCGTGAATGGCACGCAAGGGACCAGATTTCGCAACGCCCATCCGGCGTGTGCTGATCGCGCTGCTGGCGCTGGTGCTGGTGGCGCTGTTCCTGTTCTGGCGCATCGACAGCCCGCGCGCCGAACGGATGCGCATCGCCATCATCGACCGGGTGGTGCCGGGCTTCGACTGGGCGCTGGCGCCGGTCACGCAGGCCGGCCAGATGATCGGCGGGTTCCAGTCCTATGCCCGGATCTATCAGCAGAACCAGGAACTGCGGCGCGAGCTGCAGAAGATGCAGGCCTGGAAGGAAGCCGCCGTCCAGCTGGAGCAGGAAAACTCCAAGCTGATGGCGCTGAACAAGGTCCGCATCGACCCCGCGCTGACCAGCGTCACCGGAACCGTGATGGTGGACAGCGGCTCGGCCTTCCGCCAGTCGGTGCTGCTGAATGTGGGCTCGGACGACGGCATCGTCGAAGGCTGGGCCACGATGGACGGGCTGGGGCTGGTGGGCCGGATTTCCGGCGTGGGCAAGCGGACCAGCCGGGTGGTGCTGCTGACCGATCCGTCCTCGCGCATCCCCGTGTCGGTCCAGCCTTCGGGCGAAAAGGCGCTGCTGACGGGCGACAACACGCCGCTGCCCTTCCTGGACTTCATCGAGAACCCGGACAATGTCCGTCCCGGCGACCGGGTCGTCACCTCGGGCGACGGGGGCGTGTTCCCGCCGGGGCTGCTGGCGGGACAGGTGGTCCAGGGCAGCGACGGGCGGATGCGGCTGCGCATGGCCGCCGATTACGGACGGCTGGAATTCCTGCGCGTGCTGCGGTCCCATCCGGCGGAAACCGTGGTCGATTCGGGCGCGGTCATCACCCCCGGCAGCCAGGGCCTGATCGGCCCGCAGATGCCCGCATCCCCGGTCGAGGCTGCGGCGGCATCGGACCCGCTGGCCACGGGAACCGAGTGATGAGACGGCCGGTGCTGATCGGCACGGTGCTGTTCTGCGCGGCCATGGCGGTCCTGCTGTTCCTGCGCCTGCTGCCCCTGACGGCGGGGGCCGTGCGCCTGCCCGGTCCCGACCTGGGTCTGTGCCTGACCTTCGCCTGGGTGCTGCGCCGTCCCGACCAGCTGGCGGCGGTGGTCATTGCCGCCGTCTTCACCGTCCAGGACATCGTCCTGTTCCAGCCGCTTGGCCTGTGGGCCGCCATCGTCCTGGCGGGAACCGAGACCGCACGCTTGCGTGAGGCCCGTTGGCGCGATCAGCCGTTCATGGTTGAATGGCTGCGCATCGCCATCCTGATGGGCGTGATGATGCTGGGCTATCGTATCATACAGGTGCTGTTCATGATGCCGGTTCCGGCCCTGGGCCAGGTGATCCTGCACTATATCGCCACCGCCGCCGCCTATCCGCCGGTGGTGCTGGCGGCGCGGGCGCTGATCGGGTTGCGCCGCATCACCCCCATCGAGGCCGAGCAGATGAGGTTCGCCTGATGACCAAGCCTGTCAATCCCTCCGATGCCACCGGCCGCAGCATCACCCGCCGGGGCCTGATGCTGGCGGGCATCCAGTTGGGCGTTGTCACGACGCTGGCCCTGAAGCTGCGGTCCATGCAGGTCGAGCATGCCGAGGAATACCGGATGCTGGCCGACGGCAATTCCATCAAGATCCGCCTGCTGGTGCCCGCGCGCGGGTTGATCCACGACCGCAACGGCATCGTGATCGCGGGAAACGAGCAGAATTACCGCGTCACGCTGACGCGCGAGGAGGCGGGCGGCGACGTGGAACCCGTGCTGCGCCGCCTGGCCCGGCTGATCCCGATCAGCGACGCGCGCATGGCGGAACTGCTGGACGAATTTTCCAGGCGCAGCGCGATCACGCCCATCGTCCTGGCCGACCGCCTGACCTGGGAACAGTTCAGCTCCATCGCCGTGAACGCGCCCGCGCTGGCGGGCGTCACGCCCGAATCGGGCCTGTCGCGCGTCTATCCCCGCGCGGGCGATCTGGCGCATGTGCTGGGCTATGTCGGCCCCGTGTCCGATTACGACCTGTCCAAGATCGAGAACCCCGATCCGGTCCTGATGCTGCCCGAGTTCCAGTTGGGCAAGGTCGGCTTCGAGGCGCGGATGGAGGATCACCTGCGCGGCAAGGCGGGCGCCCGCCGGGTCGAGGTGAACAGCACGGGCCGCGAGATGCGCCAGCTGTCCCGCCAGGAGGGCGAGCAGGGCGCGACCGTGCAGATGACCATCGACGCGCAGTTGCAGAACTACGCGGCCCAGCGCATGGGCACCGAAAGCGCCGCCGCCGTGGTGATCGACTGCGAAAGCGGCGACATCCTGACGATCTGTTCCTCGCCCAGCTTTGACCCCAACAAGTTCGTGCGCGGGATCTCGTCGTCCGACTACAAGGCGCTGATGAACCACGACCACCGTCCCTTGGCCGACAAGACGGTGCAGGGCGTCTATCCGCCGGGATCGACCTTCAAGATGGTCACGCTGCTGGCGGGGCTGGAAGCCGAGGTGATCAACGCAGGATCCCGTTTCTATTGCCCTGGCTACACCACCGCCGGAGGACGCCGCTTCCATTGCTGGAGCAGGGGCGGCCATGGCAGCGTCGATGCCATCGCCAGCCTGGTCCACAGCTGCGACGTGTATTATTACGAACTGGCCCAGAAGGTCGGCATCGACCGCATCGCCGCCATGGCCCGCAGGCTGGGGCTGGGCCAACGCCACGACCTGCCCATGTCCGCCGTGGCCGAAGGCATCGCGCCCGACCGCGCCTGGAAGCAGGCCCGTCACGGCCAGGCCTGGCAGGTGGGCGACAGCCTGAACGCCTCGATCGGGCAGGGCTATGTGCTGGCCTCGCCCCTGCAACTTGCGGTGATGACCGCGCGGCTCGCCACCGGGCGCGAGGTGAAGCCCCGGCTGGTCCGCGCGATCGACGGCGTGCCGGTCGCAACCTCTGATTTTTCTGTCTTGGATATCGACTCGGCAATCTTGCAGGTGGCACGCAATGGAATGGATGCGGTCGTGAACTCGGCCATTGGAACGGGCCGCAGGGTGCGCATCATCCGCGAGGGCTGGCGCATGGCGGGCAAATCCGGCACCAGCCAGGTCCGCAACATCACCGCCGCCGAACGCGCGCGGGGGGTAGTGTCGAACAGCCAGCTGCCTTGGAACAGGCGCGACCATGCGCTGTTCGTCTGCTACGCGCCCTACCAGGCGCCGCGCTATGCAGTGTCGGTGGTGGTCGAACATGGCGGCGGCGGATCCTCAGTCGCAGGACCCATCGCCCGTGACATCCTGCTGTTCGCGCTGAACAATGGCCTGCCGCCGCTGGACGCCGTTCCCGACGATCAGCGCGCCGCGATGGAAGAACGTCACACCGCCATGCACCTGTTCGCGCCCGATGCGCCCCGGCTGACGCGGGCCTGATCCGATGTCCTATCTCGACTACAAGGTCGCCCAGACCCCGACCGGCATCCGCAAGATCCTGTATCTGAACTGGCCGCTGGTCTTCCTGATCGCCGCCGTGGCGGGCATCGGCTTCCTGATGCTGGTGTCCGTCGCGGGGGGACGGGTCGATACCTGGGCCGAACCGCAGATGTACCGCTTTGCCGCGGGCATGGTCATCATGATCGCGCTGGCCTTCGTGCCGATGTGGTTCTGGCGCGGGATCTCCATCCCCGCCTATGTCTGCTGCTTCCTGCTGCTGATCGCGGTCGAACTGGTGGGCACCATCGGTATGGGCGCGCAGCGCTGGATCGACATCGGCCCGTTGCGCATCCAGCCGTCGGAACTGATGAAGATCGCGCTCGTGCTGCTGCTGGCGGCCTACTACGACTGGCTGCCGCAGCACCGGGTATCGCGCCCCCTGTGGGTGCTGATCCCGGTGGTGCTGATCCTGGCGCCGACCGGGCTGGTGCTGATCCAGCCGGACTTGGGCACCTCGATCATGCTGGTGGCGGGGGGCGGGATCCTGATGTTCGCGGCGGGCGTGTCCCTGTGGTATTTCGGCGTGGTGATCGCGGCGGCCGTGGGTCTGGTCGCGACCGTCATGGAAAGCCGGGGCACCGACTGGCAGTTGCTCAAGGACTATCAGTTCCGCCGCATCGACACCTTCCTGGACCCGACCGCCGATCCCCTGGGCGCGGGCTACAACATCATCCAGAGCCAGATCGCGCTTGGTTCGGGGGGCTGGTCGGGGCGGGGCTTCATGCAGGGCACGCAGTCGCGGCTGAACTTCCTGCCCGAAAAGCACACCGACTTCATCTTCACCGTCCTGGCCGAGGAGTTCGGCTTCGTGGGCGCCATGTCGCTGTTGGGCCTTTACACGCTGATCATCGGCTTCTGCCTGTATTCCGCGCTGACGAACCGCGACCGTTTCGCGGCCCTGATAACCGTGGGTATCAGCGGGACGTTCTTCCTGTATTTCTCGATCAACATGGCCACCGTGATGGGGATGCTGCCCGCCAAGGGTTCGCCCCTGCCGCTGGTCAGTTACGGAGGCACCTCGCTGATGATCCTGCTGCTTGGTTTCGGGCTGGTGCAGGCCGCCCATGTCCACAGGCCGCGCTGACGATGCGCGTCCTGTTCGCCGCCCCCGACGCGTCCTGGCCGGTCTGGGCGCCCGCCCTGACCCGGCTTGCGCCCGAGATGGAGTTGCTCCGCGCCGATCAGGCCGGGGCCGACCCCGCCAGCATCGACGCGATCATCTATGCGCCGGGCGGACCCATCAGCGACCTGTCGCCCTTCGTGAACGCGCGTCTGGTCCAAAGCCTCTGGGCCGGCGTCGAGCGCATCGTGACCAACCCGACCCTGACGCAGCCCTTGGCACGCATGGTCGATCCGGGTCTGGCGCGCGGCATGGCGGAATATTGCACCGGCTGGACGCTGCGCGCGCATCTGGGGATGGACGCCTATCAGCAGGACGGCGTCTGGCGCCATGATCTGACGCCCCCCTTGGCGGACGGGCGGCAGGTGACGATCCTGGGCATGGGCGAACTGGGCCGCAGCGTCGCCGCCATGCTGGGCGGCATCGGCTTTCGCGTCGCGGGCTTCAGCGCCTCGGGGCGGGCGGTCGAGGGGGTCGAGGTCACAATCGACCTTGGCCGTGCGCTGTCTCGGGCCGAGATCCTGATCAACCTGCTGCCCGACACGCCCCAGACCCAAGGGCTGCTGGACGCGGACCGGCTGGCGTTGCTGCCCCAGGGGGCCTGGCTGATCAATCCCGGACGCGGCACCGTCCTGGATGACGGTGCGCTGCTGACCGCACTGGACAAAGGCCGTCCGGCCCATGCCGTTCTGGACGTGTTCCGCACCGAGCCGCTGCCCCCGGACCATCCCTTCTGGTCCCATCCCCGCGTCACCGTCACGCCCCATATCGCCGCCGAAACGCGCCCCGAGACCGCCGCGCCCGTCGCGGTGGAGAACCTGCGCCGCGCCATGGCAAGGCGCCCCGTGCTGCATCTGGTGGACCGGCAAAAGGGATACTGACCTGTTTGCGACCGGAATTTGCTGGCGGCTTGCCGGAAAACCGCTATTGCGGCGCTTCGGCAATGACCGCTATGTCTGGGTGGACACGGGCCTTTGGACGGGGATGCGATGCAAGACGGCACACTCCGTCGCGTTCTGATGACGGAAACGCGCGACCTGCACGACAGGCTGGATCGGGAAATTGGAACCTTCGGCGATGCCGCCGATTATGGTGCCTTCCTGTCGGGCAGCCATGCCTTTCGCGCCGCGATCGAGCCGCAGCTTGCGCAGGCCGGGGGATGGCGGATCCAGCCCCTTCAGCTGCTGATCGCGCGGGATCTGTGCGATCTGGGCCTGCCCGTTCCCGCCGGTCCCGATCCGCTGCCCTTGCCGACCCCCGCCGCCAGGGCGGCGGCCTGCTATGTCCTGGAAGGCTCGGCCCTGGGCGGGCGGCTGCTGGCGCGAAGCGCGGCGGTCCTGGGCTTTGACGCGGGTCACGGCGCCCGGCATCTGGCCGCGCAGACGGCATCCCCCACGCGCTGGCGCGACTTCCTGGCCTGGCTCGAGGCGGGCGGCTTTCCCGCGCCGGAAGCCGCCGCCGCCGCGCGCGCGGTCTTTGGCCTGGCGCTGCGCGCATACGGCGTGAAGGCCCCCGCATGAACGACAGCGCCTCGGATCCCCTGCTTGCCGGCCAGCCGATCGACCTGACGAATTGCGACCGGGAACCGATCCACATTCCCGGCAGCATCCAGCCCCATGGCTGCCTGCTGGCCTGCGACCATGCCGCGCGGGTGGTCCGGTTCCGATCCGAAAACGCGGCACCCATGCTGAACCTGGGGGGCGACCCGCTGGACCGGCGGCTGGCCGAGGTGATCGGCGCCGATGCCGCCCATACCCTGCTGAACGCGCTTGCCATGTCGGGCGGCAAGCCGCGCCCGGCGCTTGTCTTCGGGCTGGAGGTCAACGGTCTGCAGTTCGACGCGACCATCCACCGCCACGACAACCGCACCATCATCGAGTTCGAGCCCGTGTCGCAGCGGCTTGGCCAGGTCCTCAGCCTGTCGCGCACCGTGGTGGAACGGCTGCGCGCCGCGAAGGACGCGGACCGGCTGGTCCAGCAGGCGGCGATGCTGATGCAGGCGCAGCTGGGCTATGACCGGGTGATGATCTATCAACTGGGCGAGGACGGCGCGGGCAAGGTCGTGGCCGAGGCGAAGCTGGACCAACACGAAAGCTTCCGGGGCCAGTATTTCCCCGCGGGCGACATCCCCAAACAGGCGCGCGCCCTGTATCTGCAGAACCCGATCCGGGTCATCGGCGACGCGGCCTTCACGCCGGTCCCGATCCTGGCGATGGATCCGCAGGACGGGCCGCTGGATCTGTCCTATGCCCATCTGCGCAGCGTCTCGCCCATCCATTGCGAATACCTGCGCAACATGGGGGTCGCCGCCTCGATGTCGGTGTCGATCATCATAGACGGCGCCCTGTGGGGGCTGATCGCCTGCCACCATTATGCGCCCAAGGTGCTGACCATGGCCGACCGCGCCGCGGCGGAAATGGTGGGCGAGTTCTTCTCGATGCATCTGGACGCGCTGAACCGCCGCCATGCGCGTGAAGCGGAACTGGCCGCCCGCGCCGCCCTGGACGAGCTGCTGGTCAACGCCATCCGCTACGAGGATGCCGGCCCCGCCCTGCACGGCCGCCTGCCGCAACTGGCCGACCTGATCCCGGCCGACGGCATCGCGCTGTGGTTCGACGGCACTTGGACCGCAGCGGGCGTTGCCCCGACGGACGCGCAGGCCGCCCCCTTGCTGGCCCTGGCCCGCGGGCTGTCGGAAGGGGATGTGTTCCACACCGACCACCTGTCGAACCTGTTGCCCGACACCCCGGACCTGACGGGTCTGGCGGCGGGCGTGATGATCATTCCGCTGTCCAGGCGCCCGCGCGACTTCATGTTCTATTTCCGCAAGGAAGCGATCCGAACGCTGGACTGGGGCGGCGATCCGGCCAAGACCTATGAAACCGGCAGGCACGGCGCCCGCCTGACCCCGCGCGGCAGCTTTGCGATCTGGAAGGAAACCGTCCGCGACAAGTGCCACCCTTGGACCGAATCCGACCGCCGCTTTGCCGAGGCGCTGCGCCTGGCCGTGGTCGAGGTGCTGTTGTTCAACAACGAGCTTCTGGCCGAGGAACGCACCCGCGCCGAAATCCGCCAGCGCGTGCTGAACCGGGAACTGAACCACCGCGTCAAGAATATCCTGGCCGTGATCCAGTCGCTGGTCAGCCGCAAGCCCGATGAGGGCGAGACGCTGGAAGGCTATGCCAATGCCTTGCGCGGCCGCATCAAGGCCCTGGCCTATGCCCATGACCAGGTGATCCGCGACGACCAGGGCGGGTTTCTGGGCGATCTGCTGGCGGCCGAGCTTGGCCCCTATGCGGGTGAGGGGCGCGAGGTCCGGATGGACGGCCCGGCCCTGGCCCTGGACGGGCGGGCCTTTTCCGTCATGGCGCTGATCCTGCACGAGATGGCGACGAATGCCGCGAAATACGGCGCCCTGTCGCGCCCCAGCGGGCATCTGGCGGTCGAATGGCGCTTGGACGATGGGGGGGACTGCCGCATCGACTGGATCGAAACGGGGCTTGAGGGGCTGGTCCCGCCCACCCGTTCCGGGTTCGGATCGGCCCTGGTCGAACAATCGCTGCCCTTCGACCTGGGCGGCCAAAGCCGGATCGAGTTCCGCCCGACGGGCCTTGTCGCGCAGTTCATGCTGCCCGCGCGCTTCCTGCGCGATGGCAGGGCCCCCGCGCCCCGCGCCGCTGACCCCGCCCCACAGGCTCCGGTCCCGGCGGCGGAACTGACCAACCGGCGCGTGCTTCTGGTCGAGGATCAGACCCTGATCGCCATGTCGCTGGAAGCCGAGCTTCTGGACCATGGGCTGCAGGTCTGCGGGCGCGCGGCCACGGTCGCGGCGGCGCTGGCGATGATCGACCGCGACCCGCCCGATCTGGCCGTCCTGGATGTCAACCTGGCGCAGGAGGATTCGCTGCCCGTGGCCGAACGCCTGCAGGGGCAGGGCATCCCCTTCGTCTTCGCGACCGGCTATGGCGCGGATTTCGGCATCCCCGCCCGGTTTTCCGGGACGCCCATTGCCAGCAAGCCCTATCAGCTTCAGGAAATTTTGCAGAAGCTGGTCGAGGCCGAGGCGCGCGCGGGGCGCGTGGCGACCAGGCGGGCGCTGACCGGCAGGTAATCCTTGGCTGCAAACCGGCCATGTTTGCGCAATTTTCGGCGCCTTTGGCATTCCCTCCGGGCATGGTTTGCGCTAGCGGAACCGCGCCCGGCATCATCCGCGATGCCCCGCACCCCTTTGGACAAGCGGATCAATGAACCATGACTGATCAGACGATTTCCGCGCGCGCTGCGGCGCGCGGCCCCGGCCCTGTCAATTCCCCGGCGCGGGTGCTGCTGGCAAGCCTGATCGGCACGACGATCGAGTTCTTCGACTTCTACGTCTATGCGACTGCCGCCGTGCTGGTCTTTCCGGCCCTGTTCTTCCCGGCTTCCGACGCGACGACCGCGCTCTTGGCGTCCTTCGCCACCTTTTCCATCGCCTTCTTCGCGCGGCCCTTCGGCGCCATCGTCTTCGGCCATTTCGGCGACCGGATCGGGCGCAAGGCCACGCTGGTCGCGGCGCTGCTGACCATGGGGATTTCCACCGTCATCATCGGCCTGCTGCCGACCTATGCCCAGATCGGCGTGGCCGCGCCCGCGTTGCTGGCGCTGTGCCGATTCGGGCAGGGCTTCGGCCTGGGCGGCGAATGGGGCGGGGCGGTGCTGCTGGCCACCGAGAACGCGCCCGAGGGCAAGCGCAGCTGGTACGGGATGTTCCCCCAGCTTGGCGCGCCGGTCGGGCTGTTCCTGTCATCGGGCTTCTTCTGGGTGCTGCTGCACTTCATGTCGCAGGACGACCTGCTGGCCTGGGGCTGGCGGCTGCCCTTCCTGGCCTCGATCATCCTGATCGTGCTGGGCCTCTGGGTGCGGCTGTCGATCACCGAAACCCCGGAATTCGCGGAAGCCATCAAGCGTGACCAGCGTGTCTCGGTCCCGGTGGTGGAGCTTTTCCGCAACCACAAGCGCAGCCTGTTCCTGGGCACCTTTGTCGCGCTTGTGACCTTCGTGCTGTTCTACATCTGCTCGGCCTGGCTTCTGTCCTATAACGTCAAGGTCCGCCAGATCACCTTCATGGACGCGCTGCTGGTCCAGATCTATGGATCGGTGATCTTCGGCGTGGCGATCCCGCTGGCGGGCAAGGTCGCGGACGCGGTTGGGCGCCGTCCCTTCCTGATGGTGGTCACGGTCCTGATCGGGGTGTTTTCCTTCTTCCTGGCGCCGCTGATGGGCGGGGACCAGGGCGGGCTTTACCTGTTCGTCACCCTGGGCATGTTCCTGATGGGCCTGACCTATGGCGTCATCGGGGCGGCGCTTGCCGCGCCCTTCCCGACGCGGGTGCGCTATACCGGGTCGTCGATCACCTTCAACTTCGCGGGGATCTTCGGGGCCTCGCTCGCGCCCTATGCCGCGACCTGGCTGCAGCAGCACTATGGCCTGACCCATGTGGGCTATTACATGCTGGCGGCGGCGGTGATCACGGCGCTCTGCATCCTTGCCTCGGGCCGGGACGAGGTCTGATCGGCAGAGGATGGGACGGGCAGGGGTGGCAAGCGGTCTGCGGGTGCGCCAGGGGGTGACGGTGCTGGTGGGCACCGGGGGCGTCGTCCTGTTCTGGCTTCTGCACCTGCCGCTGCCCTTCCTGTTCGGCCCCATGATGGCCTCGCTGGCAGCAAGCCTGATGGGGGTGCGGCTGATCGGGCTGGGCCCCGTCTCGGTCGCGGCGCGGTCGGTGCTGGGGGTGGCCATCGGTGCGGCGGTGACGCCCGCGCTTGTGGCCGAACTGCCCTCCATGCTGGCCTCGGTCGCGATCATCCCCTTCTACATCGCCGCCATCGGCCTGGTCGGCGTGCCGTTCTTCCGCCGCTTTTGCGGCTTCGACCTGGTGACGGCCTTCTATGCCGCGATGCCGGGCGGGGCCGCCGACATGACCATCTTCGGGGCCGAGGCCGGGGCCAATGTCCGCCAGGTCTCGCTGGTCCATGTCACGCGGCTTCTGGTCATCATGGTGGTGGGCCCCCTGCTTCTGGTCAGCGTCTATGGCGTCGAGCTGACCCATCCCGTGGGCCAGCCCGCCGCCGACATCCCCCTGTCCGAACTGGCGATCATGGTCGTGGCCGCCCTGCTGGGCTGGAAGGGGGCCGAGCGTATCGGCCTGTTCGGCGCCGCGATCCTGGGGCCGCTGATCGTCGCGGCCGCCCTGTCGCTGGCGGGCATCCTGCACATGCGCCCCCCGCGCGAGGCGCTGCTGGCCGCGCAGTTCCTGATCGGCATCAGCATCGGCGTGAGTTACGTCGGCGTGACGCTGCGCGAATTGCGCGAAACCGTGATCGGCGGGGCGGCCTTCGTGCTGATCCTGGCCCTGCTGGCGGGGGCGGTGACGGAATTCGTGACCCTGACCGGCCTTGCCCCGCCGGTCGAGGGCTTTTTGGCCTTCATGCCGGGCGGACAGGCGGAAATGTCGATGCTGGCGCTGATCGCGGGGGCCGATCTCAGCTTCGTGGTCGTCCACCACATCATGCGCGTCGTCTTGGTGCTGACCGGCGCGCCGATCCTGTTCCGGTTGATCCGGCGGCGGCGGGGGTGATCCATAGTCTGGGCGGGAAACGCATGCGTTTCCCCCGCCCGCGCGCGACGGTGCCGCAAGAGACGGTGCCATCCCGCGACCACGAGAGGCCAGCGCCCGACCCGGTGGACGTGAAACGCCCGCCGGTGGCGGGGCGCGGCGCTGGCCGGGCTTTTGAAGCCCGGCGGTACTCGTGGCACCCGCAGCGCGTGGCGAAGGCGATGGCCTTCGCCAATCAACCCGTCGGGTGGGGTTCCACCCCACCAGCCCCCCACGCTAGGCCAGCGTCTGCCGCAGCACCGCGATCAGGTCGTGGAACCTGTCCCCCTGCACGATCACATGATCCCGCAAGGCCTTCGCCGCAGCCTCGCCATCGCCCGCTGCGATGGCCGCAACGATGGCGTCATGTTCGGCGAATGACCGCCCCATGCGGTTCCTGACCTGCAACTGCATCCGCCGGTAGGGCTGCAGCATCGCGTGCAGCCTGGCCGCTTCCTGCGTCAGAAAGGCGTTCTGCGTCGCGCGATAGATGCAGTGGTGGAAGTCCGAGTTGCGGGCGTAATAGGCCTCGACCTCGCCCGCCTCGGCCAGACGGCGGCAGTCGTCGTGGACGGCCCGGAAGGCGTCCAGTTCGGCATCGGTGATGCGGCGCGCGGCCAGGCGACCGCAGCTTGCCTCGATCTCGGCCATGACCTCGAAGCGCTCGGCCAGTTCCTCGGGCGACCATTGGGTGACGAAGGTGCCGCGCTTGGGCATGACGCGCACAAGGCCGGATGCTTCCAGCTGCTGGAAGGCCTCGCGGATGGGAGTGCGGGAACAGGCGAATTCCTGCTCCAGGGCCTCGGGGTCCAGGCGCGTGCCGGGCAGGAAGCGGCCCGCGACGATGGCGTCCTCCAGGGCGCGCCGGATGCGCAGGGTATTGGGAACGCTGACCACGGGGCTGATCCTCCTTGAAGACAGCTTATCTGATAGAGGCGGAAACATCCATCATTGCATATGTTATATACATCATTCGCGCCGACGCTTATAACCGCCGTGGGAGGAGGATTCGTGTGGAGGCGGATCCCCGCGCCGATCATGCAGGAAAGGGAGAGCCGCATGACACCACATCTGATATCCATCTATGCCCTTGTGCTGATGTTCGTGGTCGCGACCATCTGGCCCATCAACATGGGCGTGCTGGCCTTTGTCGGCGCCTTTCTGGTCGGCACCCTGCTGGCCGCGCAGACCACCAAGGACATCATCGCGGGATTCCCCGGCGGGCTGTTCCTGACGCTGGTGGGCATCACCTGGCTGTTCGCGCTGGCGCAGAACAACGGCACCATCGACTGGCTGGTGCGCATGGCCGTGCGCGCGGTCAAGGGCCGCATCGGCGCGATTCCCTGGATCATGTTCGGGATTTCCGCCCTGCTGACCGCCGTCGGCGCCGTCAGCCCCGGCGCGGTTGCGATCGTCGCGCCGATCTCGCTGGGCTTTGCCTTCCGCTATCACATCAGCCCGCTGCTGATGGGCCTGATGGTGGTCCATGGCGCGCAGGCGGGGGGCTTTTCCCCGATCAGCATCTATGGCGGCATCACCAACGGCGTGGTCCAGGAAGCCGGGCTGCCGCTGTCGGCCATGACCACCTTCGCCGCCAGCTTCCTCGTGAACGCGGCGGTCGCGCTGATCCTGTTCATGGTCCTTGGCGGGCGCCGCCTGATGACGGCCCGCGACACGATCGAGACCGTCCCCGTCCCCCATGTCGAGATCGCCCGCGCCGCCACCGGCCCGCAGATCTTCGGCGACAGCGAGGCCGAGGCGCTGAGCCGCCGCATCAGTGAGGAAGCGGGCGGCGACTCTAACCGGCTGGTCGCCGAAGTCGAGGAGGGCAACCAGCCTGACGGCACGCCTCACCAGATCTTCACCCTGGCGGGGTTGGTCCTGCTGGCGGTGCTGGTCCTGGCCTTCAACCTAGACATTGGCTTTGTCGCGTTGACCATCGGCCTGGCGCTGGCCTTGTGGAACCCGACCATGCAGAAACGCGCCATGGCGCAGGTCGCCTGGCCCGAGATCATGCTGATCACGGGCGTGTCCACCTATGTCGCCGTGCTGCAAGAGATGGGCACCATCGACTTCGTGGGCGAATCCGTGGCGGGCATGGCCTCGCCCATGCTGGCGGCCTTGATGCTGTTCTTCATCGGCGCGGTGGTGTCGGCCTTTGCCTCCTCGACCGCTGTCCTGGGATCGCTGATCCCGCTGGCCGTGCCCTTCCTGCAGGGCGAGAACAGCGTCGGCGCCATCGGCTTCATCGCCGGCATGGCCGTCGCCTCGACCATCGTGGATGTCAGCCCGTTCTCGACCAATGGCGCGCTGGTCCTGGCCAATGCGCATGGCGTGGACCGGCAGGCCTTCTTCCGCAAGCTGCTCAGCTATGGCGCGCTGGTGACCGTTGTCGCGCCCGTGGTGCTGTGGCTGGTCTTCGTCGTGCTGCCGGGCTGATCCGGCGGCACCTTTTCACAGGAGAGACGCGTGACCAAGATCGTGCAGACCCCCCGGCAGAACCGCATCGGCGACCTGTTCGACATGCTGACCGACCGGGGTCGCGCCCTGCTGCGCTGGCGCGACCCGGCGGGGCAGGTGACCGCGCCCCCCGGCCTGCCCGAGATGGGCGAGCTTCTGCTGTCGCGCCGGGGCGAGGCCTCGGGCGTGGCCTTGGCCCGCGCCCTGGTCGTGGCCTTCGAGGAGGCGGACGAAGGCAAGCGGCTGGAGTTCCTGGCAACCTTGGCCGACCGCTTCGGTCCCGATCCCAAGGCCGTGGGCAACGCCCTGGCCGCCGTCCAGCAGGACGCCGGGTCGGTCGAGGCGATCGAGGCGCTGCATGCCGCCGCAGAACCCCGACGGCAGGAGCTGTTCCGCCGGCTGAACCTGGCCCCCGGCGGCACGGCGGCCCTGGTGAGGATGCGCGAGGAACTGCTGCGCCACCTCAAGGACAATCCCGCCCTGCGCCGGGTGGACAGCGATTTCGCGCATCTGTTCGCGTCCTGGTTCAACCGGGGCTTCCTGGTGCTGCGCCATATCGACTGGAACACCCCCGCCGCGATCCTGGAAAAGATCATCCGCTACGAGGCCGTCCATGCCATCCAGAACTGGGACGACCTGAGAAACCGCCTGCAGCCGACCGACCGGCGCTGCTATGGCTTCTTCCATCCGCAACTGGTCGATGAACCGCTGATCTTCGTCGAGGTCGCGCTGACCAGGGCCATCCCCGACACCGTCGCGCCCCTGCTGGACCTGAACCGCACGCCGATCGAGGCGGAACGGGCCAGCACGGCGGTGTTCTACTCCATCTCGAACACGCAGCGCGGGCTGGCGGGCGTGTCCTTCGGCAACTTCCTGATCAAGCAGGTGGTCGAGGAACTGAAGGCCGAACTGCCCGACATCCAGACCTTCGTCACCCTGTCCCCGGTGCCGGGCTTCGCCGCCTGGCTGGCCAGGGCGCGCGGAGGGGACGACCTTCTGGACGACGATCTGCGTGCGGCGCTGCAACTGCTGGACCAGCCCGGCTGGCACCTTGACCCCGACAGGGCCGAGGCCCTGCGCGAGCCGCTGCTGACGGCCGCCGCGATCTATTTCCTGCGCGCCCGCGACGACAAGGGCCGGGCGGTCGATCCCGTCGCGCGCTTCCACCTGGGCAATGGTGCGCGGCTGGAGCGGCTGAACTTCCTGGGCGATGTCTCGGCCAATGGCCTGAAGCAATCGCACGGGCTGATGGTCAATTACCTCTACGATCTGGACAAGATCGCGACCAACCACGAAGCCTTCGCCGAACGCACGGAAATCGCCGCATCCGAGGCGGTGCGCCGCCACCTGCCCGATGCACAAACCACGACCAAGAAAGAGAAGCCATGAACGCCAATCTGTTCGACATCCTGGAAACCGGCATCCCCGATCCCCAGGCCACCGCCATCGAGACCGCCAAAGGCGAGCGGATCAGCTATGGCGACCTGACGGGGCGCACCGGCCGCATGGCCAATGCGCTTGTGTCGCTGGGCGTCAAGCCCGGCGACCGGGTGGCGGCCCAGGTGGAAAAGTCGGTCGAGGCGATCATCCTCTATCTGGCCACCGTCCGCGCCGGCGCGGTCTTCCTGCCGCTGAACACGGGCTATACCCCGGCCGAGATCGACTATTTCATCGGCGACGCCACGCCCGCCGTCCTTGTCTGCGATCCGGCCAAGGCGGATGCGCTGAAGGATGCGGCAGACCGGGCGGGTGCGAAGATCGTCACGCTGGACGCAAGCGGGCAGGGCAGCCTGACGGATGCCGCGGCAGGCGCGCCCGCCGATTTCGCGACCGTTCCGCGCAAGGCGGACGATCTGGCCGCGCTGCTCTACACCTCGGGGACCACGGGCCGCAGCAAGGGCGCGATGCTGACCCATGGCAACCTGGTGTCGAACACCACCGCGCTGCGCGAGGCCTGGCATTACACGGCGGATGACGTGCTGATCCACGCCCTGCCGATCTTCCACACCCATGGGCTGTTCGTGGCGACCAATGTGACGCTGTTTTCCGGCGCCTCGATGATCTTCCTGCCGAAGTTCGACCCGGACCGGATCATCGCGCTGATGGATCGCGCCACCGTGCTGATGGGCGTGCCGACCTTCTATGTCCGGCTTTTGCAGGACGACCGGCTGAACCGCGACACGACCGCCCATATGCGGCTGTTCATCTCGGGCTCGGCGCCGCTTCTGGCCGAAACGCATCGCGAATGGCAGGCCCGCACCGGCCATGCGATCCTGGAACGATACGGCATGACCGAGACGAACATGAACGCCTCGAACCCCTATGAGGGCGACCGGATCGCGGGCACGGTGGGGATGCCCCTGCCGGGGACCGAGATCATCGTGACCGACCCCGAAACCGGCGCGGAACTGCCCCGGGGCGAGATCGGCATGATCGAGGTGCGCGGACCCAATGTCTTCAAGGGCTATTGGCAGATGGCTGAGAAGACCGCCGCCGAGTTGCGGGAAAACGGCTTCTTCATCACCGGCGATCTGGGGAAATTCGATGAACGCGGTTACCTGCACATCGTCGGGCGCGGCAAGGATCTGATCATCACCGGCGGCTACAACGTCTATCCCAAGGAGATCGAGACCGAGATCGACGCCCTGCCCGGCGTGGTCGAATCCGCCGTGATCGGGTTGCCCCATCGCGACTTCGGCGAAGGCGTGACGGCGGTGATCGTGCCGACCGGCGCGGGCGCCATCACGGAACAGGAGGTGCTGGCGGCGCTGGAAGACCGGCTGGCCCGTTTCAAGCAGCCCAAGCGCGTGCTGTTCGTGGAGGAACTGCCGCGCAACACCATGGGCAAGGTGCAGAAGAACCTGCTGCGGGAGCAGTTCGCAGATCTCTATAGGTAGGGTGCGTGCTTGCACGCACCGATGCGCCCGCCAAAACGGTGCGTGCAAGCACGCACCCTACGGCGTGCGGGCCAGCAGCGTGCGCAACTGCGACGGAAACAGTTGCAGGATCAGCGTTTCCGTCATGGCCGTGCCGCCATGATCGACATAGGCGCGCAGGTCGATGGGACTGGCGCCAGCATCCGCGAAGTCCAGGTCGAACAGCGCGCGCCAGGTATCGGTGCCGACCACCGGATAGACCGCGCTGTTCGACACCCGAGCCTGTTCGGTCGAAACCGACAGCGACAGCCCGTCGTCGCGGCCCAGGCCCTTCAGGTTCGGCCCGGCGAAATCGCACACGACCTTGACCACGCCCTTGGGACGCGGCTGGCCGGGAATGCCGCCCGCGCCCAGGCGGGTGGCGGTGAAATGCGCGATGGCGCTGACAGCCGGATTGTCGCGGACCCAGTCCAGCCGATAGGCGAAATCGTGTTGCTGCCCCTTGGCCGTCGGACCGGCGGGCTGCCAGAAGGCCACGATATTGTCGTGGATCTCGTCATCCGTGCGCAGTTCGGACAGCACCACCGCGCCGTCGCCCCAGTCGCCCTGGGGCGTGACCCAGGCGCTGGCCCGCCGGTCATAGAAGACCCCGTCGTCCTGGTATTGCGCGAAATCGCGTTCCCGCTGCATCAGCCCGAAGCCCTTGACGCTAGGTGCGGCAAAGCTGTTCACCATGGTTCCCGGCGGGTTGTTCAAGGGCCGCCAGATGCGTTCGCCATTGCCGGCCAGAATCTCCAGCCCGTCGGAATCATGCACCTCGGGGCGCCAGTCGGGCGAGACATGGGGCGTGTTCTTGCCGAACCAGAACATCGAGGTCAGCGGCGCAATCCCCAGCCGCTCCACCGCGTCGCGCAGAAAGACCGTGGCGGTGATATCCTGCGAAACCCCGTCGCCGCGCCGCGATTCGATGCGATAGGCGCCGGTCGCGCGCGGGCTGTCCAGCAGCGCATAGGCGGTGAGATCCCCGTTCTCCGCAGGCTCCAGCCAGAACTGGGTGAACAGGGGAAACTCCTCGGGACCGACGGGGATGGCGGTGTCGATGGCAAGGCCGCGTGCCGACAGGCCGAACTGTCCGCTGTATCCCGATGTCCGCCAATAGGACGCCCCCAGGAAGGCCATCCAGTCGATTTCCGTTTTCGCGTCCTGAACGCGGAACCCCGCGAAACCCCTGGTCCGGGTCAACTGGCGGGCCGGATTGCCTTCGGGGATGTCGAACAGGTCCAGCGAGAAGGGCACCTCGGTCGCCACGCCGTCTTTCACCGTATGGATGCGCACGGGGTTGCGGAAATACATGCCGGGAAAGAAGGCCTGCACGGGCGAGATATTGCCCTGGCCCTGCCACAGGCTGCGATCGGGCCGGAAGCGGACCTGGTTGTGGTGGTCGTAATCCACCTGGTCCAGGATCTCGGGATCGGCGATCTCGGCGGGGACATGGGGCCTGGCGGCCAGATCGCGCGCCATGTCGCGCAGCCAGTCGAAGGAAAAGGGCTGGCTGTCGCCCGCGCCTTGCGCCCGCGCCAGATGCGGCAGCAGGAAGAAGGCCCCGCTGCCCAGGGCGGCTTGCAGGATGTGGCGGCGGGACGGACGGTCGATCGGCATGGGAACCCGGATGGCTGGCGCTTGCACGGCATCAGTTGTTCGCATCCGTTGCAAATGCAAGGGCGGGCGCAGTTCCGGGCGCTTCGTTGGCATCCTTTTGCCCGGCACTGTCGCAGCGATGCCATTGCTGCGACCGGGCCGCGGGCTGCGGTCCTGCCGGGCATTGCCAGCCGGGGCTTGGCAGGACGCGCCGCTTGTGCAACCTCTGCATCATGCGGGCTTTTGTCTGGATCATTGCAGGCCTTTTCGCCACCGAGGTGTCTGCCCAGGATCTGCGCGTGGCAAGTTATGACCCCGGCCTGACGCGTAAGGGGCCGGGGCTGCTGTTGCGCGACATCCGCCGGGCCGACCCGCAGGTGCTGGCGGCCGCGCAGGTGATCGCGGCCAGTGCGCCCGATGTGATCGTGCTGACCGGGATCGACTGGGACGGCGACGGACAGGCGCTGGCGGCCTTTGCCGGGGTGCTGGAACAGGCGGGCCATCCCATGCCGCACCGCTTTGCCGCCCGCCCGAACAGCGGAATGCCGACCGGGCGGGATCTGGATGGCGACGGGCGGACAGGCGGGGCCGATGACCCGCAGGGCTTCGGGCAGTTTTCCGGCCAGAACGGTATGGCGATCCTGTCGCGCCTGCCCCTGGGCCCGGTCACCGATCATTCGGCCGCGCTGTGGCGCGACCTTCGGGGCAACCTGATGCCGCCCCTGCCGCCCGATGTGGCCGAGGTTCAGCGCCTGTCCTCGACCGCGCATTGGGACGTGCCGGTGCTGACCGAACGGGGGGCACTGCACCTGCTGGCCTGGGCGGCCACGCCCCCCGCCTTCGACGGGCCCGAGGATCGCAACGGTCGCCGCAACCATGACGAGACCGCCTTCTGGCTGCACCACCTGCCCCCTGTGCCCTTTGTGCTGGCGGGAAACCCGAACCTTGATCTGGCCGATGGGGACGGGCGACCGCAGGCGATGGCGGCGCTGCTGGCCCACGCCCAGGATCCGCAGCCGAAGGGCGCCTTCCAGCCGGAACAGGCGGGGGTGAATGCAGGCCATCGGGGAGATCCGGCGCTGGACACGGTGGTCTATGATCCGGGCGGGCCGGGCAACCTGCGCGTGGATTATGTCTGGCCCGCCAAGGGCCTGCGCGTGACCGCCAGCGGTGTCCTGTGGCCCGCGCCGGACGATCCGCTGGCCCCGGCGGTCGAGGTCGCGTCCAATCACCGGCTGGTCTGGGTGGATATAGACCTTGGGTCGTTGGCTGCGGGGCAGGGTGAGAAGTGACCCTTGGGCCTGCAGTGCTTCTGGGGCAACCGTTGGCGTGGGGAAGGGTGGGGTGGAACCCCACCCTACGGCGGCTGGGGGACTGGGCAGGGTAAGGAATGAACCCTTGTGCCTGCGACGCCCCTAAGGAGCAGGGGGCGGCGTGGAGAATGGTGGGTATAACCCCACCATCACAGCCCCCGCAAGGCTGCGGTCAATATCGCGGCGCCTTTTCATCGGCGCGGCGGGCGGCCGACAGGGACAGCAGCACCTCGGCCCGGCCGAATTCGCGAGCGGCGTCGCGGCGGGCGGCATCGAAGCGCGGCAGCATCCGCGCGACCTCGGCCTCGGCCTGGCGCAAGTCGCGGGCGCTGCGGCCCGCCTGGGCATTGGCGATGCGCGCCTCGGCCACCGACAGGGGCGCGCTGCTGCGATAGCTTTGGTCAAGCGCGGTGCGCATGGCGGCGGCCCGGTTCTGCGCCTGCGTCATGTGCAGGCTGAAGGCCGCGAAACGCTTGAGCTCCTGTTCCGCCTTGATGCGGGCGATGCGCTCCAGCTGCGCCAGCTTGTCGCTTTCCTGCATCTGGCCCTCACCATCCGGCCCTCGCTTTCTCTCGCATCTTTTCGGCAAACCGGATCGCGGCGGCGACGGCGGCGAACTGTTCGCGGCGGATTTCCTGGCCGATCTCGACCGTGGCATGGATCGCGCGGGCGCTTGGCGGGTCCGGGAAGATCGGCACGCGGTGTTCCCTGGCGCGTTCGCGGATCCGGGCCGCGATCTCGTCGGTGCCCTTGGCCAGGCAGACCGGCGCGCGTCCGCTGCCCCGCTTCCATTCCAGCGCCACGGCGTAATGGGTGGGGTTCACGATCACCACGTCGGCGCGTCCGACATCGGCCAGCATCTGATGCGTGGCGATGTCCACAGCGCGCTGGCGGCGGGCGGCCTTGAAATGCGGATCGCCCTCGGAGTCCTTGTATTCGTCCTCGATCTCCTTGCGCGTCATGCGGTTCTTGCGGCGGTGGTCGAACCATTGCCAGCCCATGTCGAGCCCCGCGAACAGGACCGAGATCGCCAGCGCCAGGGCCAGCACCCGCCCCAGCAGCACTCCCAGATCCGCGATCCAGCGGTCGCCCGCCAGCGGGCTGGAGGCCAGATGCCCCAGAAGATTGCGGAACAAAAACCAGCCGCTCAGGCCGACAAGCGCCACCTTGCCCAGCGAGATGCCGAAATTGACAAGCCCCGACTTGCCGAACTTCTGCGCCGCCGTCTTCATCGGGTTGATCCGGTTCAGGTCGAAAGCCAGTTTCTGCGGCGCAAAGACCAGCCCGCGCGTGCCGATCAGCGCCACCACGATCACCAGCGAAGGCACCGCCGCCAGCCCCAGCACCGCCCCGCCTGCATATTGGCCCAAGGCTGCGGCAATGGCCCCGGTCGCACCAGGCGTCCAGCCTTCGGACCCCAGGGCGCGCGCCGCCATCGAAAGCCATGCCTTGACGGCGAAGCCCGCGCCCACGGCAAAGGCCAGCCAGGCGCCCAGATACATGGCCGCGACGTTCAGTTCGGCCGAGCGGGGGATGTCGCCCTTTTCCCGGGCCCGGCGCAGCTTCTGGTCCGAGGCTTCGAAGGGCTTGTCGTCGTTCTCCTCGCTCATGGCGCCCTCGGCAGGACATGGCCCAGGATCGCATCGGCCCAGAGCCCGACCAGCACCGGCGCCAGCAGCGCCAGCGCCGCCAAGGCCAGCATGATCGCGGCGGGCGAACCGATGAAGATCACCGGCAGGGCTGGCATGACGCGGTTGATGACGCCCGACAGCGCCTGGAACATGAAGCCGCCCAGCGTGAAGGGCGCGGCCAGCAGCATGGCGATCCAGAAGCTGCGCGAGACAAGGCGGATCGCCTCGGTCGCAAGGCCGCCTGCATCGGGCCAGCCGCCGGGGGGCCAGAGGGCCAGGCTGTCGGCCATCAGCTGCACCAGCATCACTGGCAGGCCAAGCGCCATCAGCACCGCGATCCCCACCAGGTGGAACAGATTGCCGATGGGATGGGGCGCGGCCTCGTTCTGGCCGCCGACCAGTTGCGACAGCGATGCGGTGGCCGCAATGGCCGAGGTGGCGATGTCCAGCGACAGCGCCAGCAGCCGCAGCCCCATGCCTGCGGCAAGGCCGATCAGCGTCTCACCCGCAGCCTGTCCCAGCATTGCCAGCACATCACCCGGCGCCGCGGCAGGGGGCACCAGCCCCGCCAGCATCGGCGTGACAGCCAAGGCGGCGGCGGCGCGGACGCGGACGGGGATGGTACGTTCCCCCACACCCGGCAGCACCAGCACCAGCGCCTGCACGCGCAGATAGACCAGCACCCAGCTCCAGCTGAAGCCCGGCAGCAGCTGGGAAAGCTGGTCCCACATCACCCGACCTCAATGGTGCCGGCCAGCCGCAACTCGGCGCCGGGATCAATTTCTTCCAGCCCCAGAACCGGGATCGCGATTCCGTTTGAGCCCAGGACCGCCCGCAGCATCCGCCGCCGGTGGTCGGGCGCGACCAGCACGGTTTGCAACGCAGGCTCGACCGCCGCCATGGCACGGCGCGCGGACTCCAGCAGCTTGCGCGACAGGGCGGGCGTCATCGCCCCGCCGCCCGCGCGGCCGGTTTCCTGGTCGGCGCGGACGAACTCGGCCTCCCATGCCGGATGCAGTTGCAGGGCCGAGATGCCGCCCATGGGGTCGCTGTATTGCTGGGTGATCTGGCCGCGCAACCGCTTGCGGACCAGTTCATAGACCGTCTCGATCTGGTCGATGCCCCGGAACTCGGCCATGGCATCGACGATCAGCGGCAGGTTGCGGATCGAGACCTTCTCGTCCAACAGCGCGCGCAGCACCGCCAGCAGCGTCTCGGGCGAGACCTTGTCGGGGATCATGCCGTCGAAATAGCGCCGGTTGCGTTCGGCCCGCGCGCTGTCGGACAGGGTCTTCAGCTCCTCGATCTGGCGCTGCATGGCGCCAAGGGTCAGCAGCGCCGAGAGATTAGCCTTCACCACCTCCATCAGGTGGGTGGACAGCACCTCCATCGGGGTGACGACCGTAGCGCCGCGAGTGGCTGCGTCATCCTGGGCGTTGCGGTCGATCCAGCGCGCGGGGCTGAGATAGACGGGTTCGCGCACCGCATCGCCCGAAAGGCCCTGCAGCACATGGTCCGGGCCGAGCGCCAAGACCGCGCCGGGACGCAGGCTGCCGCGTCCGCGCACCACGCCATGGACGCGGATCTGGTAATCGCCGGGGTGCAGGTCGTCGGTATCGGTGATGCGAACGTCGGGCAGGATCAGGCCATAGGCGCGCGCGATATGGATGCGCAGGTTGGTGATCCGGCTGCCCAGGCCCCGCGCCTGGTCCAGCGCGGTCAGCACAAGGTCGCTGCCGATCTCGACGCTGATCTCGTCGGTGTCTAGAACGTCGCCGATGCGGGCGGCGGGGCGTGGGGCGGCTTGTTCCGCCTTGGGTTCGGGCAAGGGCGCGGGAAGGGTGCCGTGCCGGTAAAGCCGCCAGCCGCCGAAGGCCAGCGCAGCGGCAATGGCCAGGAACAAGAGGCGCGGCATCCCCGGCACGAAGGACATCAGCAGCATCGCCGCCGCGACCACGGCGGCAGGCTGCCAGCCCCGGATCAACTGGCTGGAGAGCAGCCGCGCGGTCGTGTCGGTGGCGCCCCCGCGCGACAGCAGAAGCGCCGCCGCCATCGAGGTGATGACAGCTGGGATCTGTCCCACCAGCCCGTCGCCGATGGTCAGGTGGGAATAGGTGGCCATCGCCTCGCCCACGGGCATGCCATGGGCCACGACGCCGATGCCAAGGCCGACCAGCAGGTTGACCAGCGTGATGACGATGCCCGCCACCGCATCGCCCTTGACGAATTTCGACGCTCCGTCCAGCGAGCCGAAGAAGTTGATCTCCTGCTGGTCGCGCTGGCGGCGAAGCTTCGCCTCCTGGTGGTCGATGGCGCCGGCGTTCAGGTCCGCGTCGATGGCCAGCTGCTTGCCGGGCAGCGAATCCAGCGCGAAGCGCGCCGCGACCTCGGCCATGCGGCCCGAGCCCTTGGTGATGACCACGAAGTTCACGATGGAAATGACGGCAAAGACCGTCAGCCCGACCATCAGCGACCCGCCCGCGACGAAGCTGGCAAAGCCGTTGATGATATGGCCCGCCGCATCCGTGCCCGTATGGCCCTGCGTCAGGATCAGGCGCGTGGAGGACACGTTCAGCGACAGCCGGATCACCAGCGTCACCAGAAGCAGCATCGGAAAGGCCTGGAAATCCGTCGGCCGGTCCACCAGCGAGGCCATGACCAGGATCAGCACGGTCGCCGCGATGGATAGGGCAAAGCCGACATCCAGGATCGCAGGCGGCAGCGGAATCACCATCGAGATGACGATCAGCACCAGACCGCACGTCACCAGGACCGAGGCGTCGAGCCGTTTCAGCGGGTTGGCAGCGGTCATTCGCCACCTGCCGGGGCGGGGGTCGTGGTAGGTTCCAGCACGTCCGACAGGGCCCATGCGTCCGCCGTCAGCAGGCCTGCCCGGCGGAGGAAGACCAAGGCCTGGAGCCGCGCCTCGGGCGGCATCCGCATCAGGCGGGCGCGGTAATCGGGGGGCAGGGCCTCGCCTTCCAGCAGCCAGCCGGTCGCCTCGGCGGCCAGGGCGGCCGCATCGGGCAGCAGGGCCGGATCGGCTGACGCTGCGCCGGCAAGTCCCATCACCATCACCAGCGCGCCCAGCATCACGCGGCTTTCTTCAGGTCGCGCAGCGCGGCCTCCAGCGTGTCGAAGCTGGGCCGGACATGGTCGGGCACCGCCTGCCGCCCAACCTCGACACAGAGGTTCGTGGCATGCTGGTGCAGGCCCGCGATCAGGACCGACTTGATCACGTCGAAGAAGGTCAGATCCTGCTTGATGACGCCGCCCAGCCTGCCTGCCAGCGGCGCCACGAAGCCATAGGCCAGGAACACGCCCAGGAAGGTGCCGACCAGGGCGCCGCCGATCATGCCGCCCAGGACGGCGGGCGGCTGGTCGATCGCGCTCATGGTCTTGATGACGCCCAGGACAGCGGCCACGATGCCAAGGGCGGGCAGGGCATCGGCCATGCTTTGCAAGGCATGGGGCACATGCATCGCGTCCTCTCGGAGACCGGCCAGGCGGCGCGACAGCATGTCCTCGACCTGATAGGGATCGTCATAGTTCAGGCTGACCGAGCGCAGCGTATCGGCGATCAGCGAGACGACCTCGTGGTCGGCCAGCAGCCGCGGATAGGCTGTGAAGATGGCCGATTCGCCGGGGTTTTCGATATGCTGTTCCAGCGCCACGGGGTTTTCGCGCGCGATCTTCAGCAGCTGGAACATCAGGCACAGCACGTCCTGGTGGTCGGCCTCGGTCCATTTGCTGCCCTTGAAGGCCTGGACGATCCCTTTCGGCGTCGCTTTCAGCGTGTGGCTGTCATTGGTCAGCAGATAGGAGCCGATGGCCGCGCCGCCGATCATCATCATCTCGAAGGGCAGCGAGTGCGTGATCACCCCCATCTTGCCCCCGGCGAGGATATAGCCCCCGAAGACCATCGCGAAGGTGACGACAATGCCGACGATGCCGAACATGGGTTATCTCTCCTGGTCGTTGCGGACGCTGCGCGCGCCCATCTGGGCGGTCAGCAGGGCGGCCTGGCGCGGCTCGACCGCCGCGATGATGCGGGCGCCGGTTTCGGGCTGGACGCGTATCAGGATCTCGGCTGCGAAATCGGGGGGCAGGTTGGCCAGGACGGCCGCGGCCTCGGCGGGCTTCATCTGGTCGTAGACGGCGACAAGGCGGTCGATATCGGCGCGCACGGCCTCCGAGGCCCCATCGCGGCGGGTCTGGATGCCGGATTTCTGCTGGCGCAACTCGGTGGCGCGGGCGCGCAGGGCGGCCTCGGCCGTGGCGATCTCGGCCTTGCGGGTGTCGAGCGCCTCCATGTAGCGCTCGATCCGCAGGGCGCGGTCGCGCAGCTCGGTTGCCAGCGCCACCGCCTCGGGGACATCGGTGCAGCCCGACAGCAGGTCGCCCGAACTGGCCGAGGCCGCGAAGAAGCGCGCCACATCCGCCCCCTGCCAGATCGCGGCGCCGGCCGGCAGGCCAAAGGCCAGCGTCAGCATCATCAGCGCGGATCTACGCATCGGCAGCCACCACGCGCTTGCGCAGGCGCCGCATCGGTACGACCGGAGCGGGAGGGGCAGCGGTTGCCTGGGCCTGGGTGATCTTCTGGCGCAGATCCCACAGCGCGCGTTCCTTTCGGGCGGCGGCGATTTCGCGCGACAGGGCCTCTCCCGCCTCGGTCGCCTCGGCCCGGGCGCTGCGGATGGCGTGGTCCAGGCGATCGACCTCGGCCGCCATGACGGCGATGGCGCCGCCCAGGCCGGTTTCCAGGTCATTCAGACGCCGCAGCCTGCGCGACAGGATCAGGCAGAAGGCGCCAAGGCCCAGGGATGCCGCCAGAAGCGCGGCCTGGAAGGCATGGTCCAGTATCATTTGAAGCGGAACTCCGTGATCAGCAAATCCTTGAGGGCCTCGTTGCCCAGCACATAGCGGGACCGCGTCACCAGTTCGGCCCGGATGATCTCCAGCACGCCGCGCTTGTCGTAAGCCGCGGGGTCGATGCCCGACAGGAAGGCGTTGAAGCTGTCCAGCACGCGGGGCATCAGATGCGTCACCTCGGCCTGGTGGGCGCTGTCGGTCTCGATGCTGGCGGCAAGGATCAGGTTTTGTCCCGATCCGCCGGGGATGGTCAGTTCGATCACCGGAATGGCGACGAACACGGTTTCGGGGACGACGGTGGCGTCCCCCTTCGGCGCCAGCATCGCGGCGGGCGACCACAGCCCCAGATAGGTCGAGGCAAAGCCGCCCCCGGCCAGCACGACCGGCAGCAGAAGCGCGATCAGCTTCTTCCTGCCCGACGCCTTCGCGGGCGGGTCGGAAGCCGGATTGGCGGTCGCATCGGTCATGGTGATTCTCCGTCGTGACAAGACGGAACTAGCACCCCGCGACTAACCAAATCTTAACGCCGCCCATGTCATCAACAGCGGGACAGGGAACCCGATTCTGATTCGAAGGGGGCGGTTTTGCAAAAATTGCAGGACTATTGGACCGAGCGAAGCTCACAACAGAAAGCCATCCTGGTGGCAGCCTTTCTGACGACCTTTCTGGCCATCGCGGGCTTTGCCTGGATCGCCAACCGCCCTTCGATGAGCCTGCTCTACGGGGGCCTTGACCCTGCCCAGGCGGGGGAGGTCGTGGCGGGCATCGAACGCGCGGGCGTGACCTACGAGGTGCGCGGCGATTCGATCTGGGTGGACGGCGCCAGCCGCGACAGGCTGCGCATGGATCTGGCCGCGCAAGGGCTGCCCGCCGCGGGCGGCGCCGGATACGAGCTGTTGGACGGCATGTCGGGCTTCGGCACGACCTCGCAGATGTTCGACGCCGCCTATTGGCGCGCCAAGGAAGGCGAGCTGGCCCGCACCATCCTTGCCCTGCCCAATGTGAAGACCGCCCGCGTCCACCTGGCGATCGAGACTGGCCGGGGCTACCGGCGTGACGGGAAGGGCAGCGCCTCGGTCACGGTCGGCACCAATGGCCAAGGGGTCAGCCGCGAACAGGCGGCGGCGCTGAAATACCTGATCTCCTCGGGTGTTCCCGGCATGGCGCCCGATGCGGTCACGGTGATCGACACCCGGCACGGCATCGTCGCGGCAGGCGAAGACGAGGCGGGCGCCGACCGCGCGGCGGAAATGAAGCGCAACGTCGAGCGCATCCTGGAGCCCCATGTCGGCATCGGCAACGCCATCGTCGAACTGAACCTGGACCTGGTGACCGAGGCCGAGATGCTGACCGAGCAGCGCTTCGACCCCGACAGCCGGGCGCTGATTTCCCAGGTGACGGAGGAGACGACGGATCAAAGCAACAGCACCGGGTCGGGCGCGGTGACGGCGGCCTCGAACCTGCCCGATGGCGATCAGGCGCAGGGCGACCGGTCCGAGGCGAACCGCCAGGAAACCCGCCAGCAGGCCAATTACGAGGTGTCGCGCCAGCCGGGATCCACCCGGCGGCTGACGGTGGCGGTGCTGGTCAACGGCGTCCCCGAGGAGAACGCCCAGGGCGAGACGCAGATGGTCCCCCGCCAGCAGGGCGAACTGGACGTGCTGCGCGACCTGGTGGCATCCGCGGTGGGCTATGACGAGGCGCGGGGCGACCAGATCACCGTCAAGTCGCTGCCCTTCGCGGCCTTGGGCGAAGGCGGCACGGCCGCCGCGCCCGGCTGGATGGACCGGCTGGAGCTGAACGGACTGGCGCGGATCCTGATGATCGGACTCTTCGCACTGGCGGTGGTCTTCCTGATGCTGCGCCCGGTGCTGAAGGGCCGCAACCTCCGGCCCGCACTGGACGACAGCCGCCCGCCGGTTGACGCGCCAGCCCTGACCGGCACGGTGCTGCCCGCCTCCGAGGTCATCGCGGAACCCGTGGTGCCGCAGCCCGCCCCCCGCGCGCCCGAACAGCTGGCCTTGCCGCCCGGCGATCCCGTGGCCCGGCTGCGCAGCATGATGAAGGAACGCCATGACGAAAGCGTCAAGATCCTGACCGGCTGGATCGACAACAAGGAGAATGCGCTGTGACCCTCGCCGTCCTGAAACTTGAATCCTTCAGCGCGGCGGTGGCGGCGCAGGGCGCGCCCCTGACCTTCACCCGCGAGGCGCTGGACCAGGCTTTCGCCGATGGTCTGGCCGAGGGCATCGCGCGGCAGGCGGACGAACAGGCCCGCACCCTGAGCGCCGGGCTGGACCGTCTGGCGCGCGCCCTGGCCGATGACGAGGTGCGCCGGGCCGGGTTGCGGCGCGAGGCGGTCGATGCCCTTGCCCCGATTCTGTCGCAGATCCTCGACTGCCTGGCCCCTGCCGCCGAATCGCGCCGGCTGGAGGCTGCGCTGACCGAGGAATTGCTGCGCTTGTCGCGCAGCGCGCCGCCCTTGCGCGCCCGCATCGCCTGCGGGCCTTCGCTGCGGGCGCTGGTGGATCGCTGCCTGGCCGAAACCGGGCTGGAGGGGATCGATGTGAGCGAATGCGAGGGCGAACGCATCTCTCTGGCGCTTCAAGGCGGGCGCATCGACCTGGAACCGGCCAGCGTGGCCCAGGGCATCCGCAGCCTGATCGCTGAAATCAACGGGTCCGCATCGAACGGACCCAACCCCAATGAGGACGGGACATCATGGACGCATTGAACCACCTGATCGACACCGACACCATCCAGGTCGAGGTGACGGTGCGGCTGGGCCGCACCCGCCAGACCGTCGCGCAACTCTCGGCGCTGCGGGCCGACGACATCCTTCTGCTGGACCAGTCCATCGACGAAGGGGTCGAGATCTGCGTGGGCGACAAGGTCATCGCGCGCGGAGAACTCACCTCGGACGGCTCGGCCGAGGACCGGCTTTGCGTGCGCATCCTGCCCGCCTTCGGCACCGCATGATCCGCAGGATCGCCCTTGCGGCGGCGCTGCTGGCCTGGCCCGCCGCCGCCTTGGCGCAGGACGGGCTGGACCAGATCGCGGGCCAGGTGGGACAGGGCTTGGGCGGCGGCCTGGGCCAGAACGCCGTGCTGCTGGTCGGCGCGCTGACGGCGCTGTCGCTGGCGCCGGGCATCGCCATCACCATCACCTGCTTTCCGTTCCTCGTCACGGTGCTGTCGATCCTGCGCCAGTCGATCGGGCTGCAATCCTCGCCCCCGAACATGCTGATCGTGGCATTGGCGATGTTTCTGACCTGGTTCATCATGGACCCGGTCCTGCGCGAGGCCTGGGCTGTCGCGGGCGCCCCCCTGCAGGACGGAACCATCACCTTGGGCGAGGCGATCCGGCGCGGCATCCTGCCCTTCCAGGACTTCATGGCCGCCCGCACCGATCCCGACACGCTGGCGGGCCTGGCCGAGATCGCGCCGGGCAGCGGCGACCGCAGTGGTCAGTTGTCGGTGCTGATCCCCTCCTTCATGCTGTCCGAAATCCAGCGCGCCTTCGAGATCGGCTTCCTGATCGCGCTGCCCTTCCTGATCATCGACCTGGTGGTCTCGGCGGTGCTGATGTCCATGGGCATGATGATGGTGCCGCCGGCGGTCGTGTCCTTGCCCTTCAAGCTGGCCTTTTTCGTGGCCGTGGACGGCTGGTCGATGATGGCGGGGGCCCTGGTGCGCAGCTATCAGTGACGCGCCACCCTTGCGCGGCGACGCCATTCCGGCGCAGATGCGGGCGGCGAACGAAGCGGAAGCCTTGGGCAGATGGCATCACGATCCACAAGACAACCCGGCGGGACCGGCGGGCGATGAGCGTCGATCTGCACGACATCGGCGTGACGCTGGGCGGCCGCCCTGTGCTGGAGGGTATCACGGCCCGGCTGGCCGAGCCGCGCGTGGGCATCGTCGGCCGCAACGGCTCGGGCAAAACGACGCTGGCGCGGGTGATCGCCGGGCTGATCGCGCCGGAGGCGGGCCGGGCGCGGACCTTTGGCATCGACATGGCGCAGGATCGCCGCGCCGCGTTGAAGCACGTTGGAATCATTTTCCAGAACCCCGACCACCAGATCATCTTCCCCACCGTGCTTGAGGAAATTGCCTTCGGCCTGACCCAGCAGGGGCAGCGCCCGCGTGAGGCCGAGGTTGCGGCCGGAACCATCCTGGAACGCTTCGGCAAGGCGCATTGGGCACCCGCTGCGACGCACAGCCTGTCGCAGGGGCAGAAGCAGCTTCTGTGCCTGATGGCGGTTCTGGCGATGCAGCCGCAGGTGATCGTCATGGACGAGCCCTTCTCGGGCCTCGACATCCCGACGCGGTTGCAGCTGATGCGCTATCTAGACGGGATCGCGGCGCAGGTGGTGATGGTCACGCATGATCCGGGCCAGTTGCGCGGCTTTGACCGCATCCTGTGGCTGGACGGGGGACGGCTGATCGCCGACGGCCCGCCGGATGCCGTGCTGCCCCGCTTCGAGGCGCAGATGCATGAATGGGGAGGCGCCGATGATCTCGCTCACCTCGCCGGTTGAAACCTGGGCGCATCGCATCCCTGCGGGGATGAAGCTGCTGGCGCTGTCGGTGCTGACCGTGGCGCTGTTCCTGACCGACCGGCCCGCCGCGCTGGCTGCGGCCTTGCTGGCCGTCCTGCTGCTTTATCTGTCGGCGGGCGCGACCTTTCTGCGCCAAGGGCTGCGCCATCTGCGGATGCTCTGGCCCTTCCTTCTGCTGATCGCGCTGTGGCACGGGCTGACCGGGCAGACCCAGGCGGGCGCAGCCATCGCCCTGCGCCTGCTGGCCGCGCTGGCGCTGGCGAATTTCGTGACCATGACGACGCGGCTGACCGACATGGTCGCGGTGCTGACCTGGCTGCTGGCGCCCCTGCGCCGCCTCGGCCTGCCCACCCGCGCCGTCGAGCTTGCCATCGCCATGGTCCTGCGCTTTACCCCGATGCTGGTGGAGAACGGCCAGCGGCTGGCCATGTCCTGGCGCGCGCGGTCGGCGCGGCGGCCCGGCTGGCGGATCGTGGTGCCGATGGCGGCGCTGGCGCTGGACGATGCCGACCGCGTGGCCGAGGCCCTGCGCGCGCGGGGCGGCATCCTGAACGACATTCCTGATGGGAGGGACTGAGACAATGGAACGCAACATGACCCAGGTCGCGCTGTTCGCGGCGCTGATCGCGGCCCTGGGGCTGATCCCCAGCCTGACGCTGGCCTTCGGCGTGCCGATCACCGCACAAAGCATGGGCGTCATGCTGGCGGGCGCGATCCTGGGGGCGAAACGCGGCACGCTGGCCGTGCTGCTGTTCATGGCGCTGGTGGCGCTGGGCCTGCCGCTGCTGGCGGGCGGGCGCGGAGGCCTGGGGGCCTTTGTCGCGCCCACCTCGGGCTTTTTCCTGGGCTGGCCGGTTGCCGCCTTCGTGATCGGCCTGATCGTCGAACGGCTGCGCCGGGGGCCGCTGGCGGTCACGGTGACGCTGGCATCCGTCATCGGCGGGATCGTTGTGATGTACGGCTTCGGGATCGTCGGCATGTCGATCGCGCTGGAGAAGACCTTGGCCGAATGCGCGCTGCTGGTCACGGCCTTCATTCCCGGCGACATCATCAAGGCGGTGCTGACCGGGCTGATCACCCAGGCGCTGGCCCGGTCGCGTCCCGCCGCCCTGCTGTCGCGGTCCTGAGACCCGCCGGAATTTCCGGTGGAAGATCAAAGAGTCTTTGACCTGTCATGCCGCCCGGATATGCTTCACCCCGATTGAGCGCGGCCCGGATCGGCCGCCGGTCATGGATCATGCCGCCTTGCGGGCAAGCCCCGGCGGGGCGGCGCAATCGGGGGACGACTTATGAACAGACTTGATCGCCGCGGGCTTCTGAAGGGCGCGGGGGCAGCCGCTGGCCTGGCGCTGGCGGCGCCGCTGGTCGCGCGGCCGGGCTTTGCCCAAGGGTCGGGCACGCTGAACATCTTTGCCTGGGCGGGCTATCTGAACGACGAGATCCTGGGTGCCTTTGAAAAGGCCACCGGGATCAAGCCGAACTTCACGCCCTATGGCACGAATGACGAACTGCTGAACCAGCTTCGCGCCAATAACGGCGGCGGCTTCGACCTGATCTGGCCGACCGTGGACCGGGTGCCGAACTATGTCGAGTTCGGCCTGGTCCAGCCGCTCGACGAATCGAAGATCGAGGTGGCGAAGGTTTTGCCCTCGGCCTGGGAAAACTCGACCAGCCTGGGCGCGGTCGTGGACGGCAAGCGCTACCAGGTGCCGACCGACTGGGGGACCGAGGCGGTGGCCTTCGACAAGGACCAGATGCCGCTGGAATACGGCAAGGCCTCCTATGGCGACATCTGGGGCGAAGCGGCGGAAGGCAAGGCCACCGTGCGCGCCCATTCGGCGCTGGTGGGCCTGGGCCTGTGGCTCGAAGCCGAGGGCAAGCTGCCCCGTCCGCTGCTCGACGCCTTCAAGACGCCCGAGGCGCAGGTCGAGATCTTCGACGTGATCCTGGCCGAGGCCGTGGCCCGCAAGGGCAACATCATCCAGTTCTGGAACAACGAGAACGAGGCCCAGGGCGCCTTCCGCGTCAATGGCGCGGCCATCGGCCAGACCTGGGATTCGACCGCAGCCGCGCTGTCCAAGGAAGGCCTGCCGGTGGGCTTCATCGCGCCCAAGGAAGGCGCGCTGGCCTGGATGGAGGGGCTGTCGATCCCGGCGGGGGCGGCGAACCTGGACGCGGCCTATGCCTTCATCAACTGGTTCCTGACGCCGGAAGCGGGGGCGATGTACACCAACGCGACCTCGATCAACTCGACCGCGGTGGGATCGGCGGACCTGCTGTCGGACGACGCCAAGGCCTTCTTCGCCGCCGCCTATCCGGGCGATGCGCTGGACAAGCTGTGGTGGTGGCCGATCCAGGAAAACTGGTACATCACCAAGCGCAACGAATACCAGGACCGCTTCCTGTCGGCCTGACGACAACGGGACAGGGGGTGCTGCCCCCTGTCCCCACCAACAAAACGGGGGATGGATGTCGCATTCGGTGGAACTTGACGGGATCGGAATGACCTTCGGGACGACGCGCGCGGTCAGCGACGTGTCCTTCCAGGTCCAGGCGGGCGAGTTCTTCTCGATCCTGGGGCCGTCCGGCTGCGGCAAGACCACCATCCTGCGCATGGTCGCGGGGTTCCTGGAGCCGACCGAAGGGCGCGTCCTGATCGGCGGGCGCGACATGCGCGGTCTTGGCCCGAACCAGCGGCCGACCGCGATGATCTTCCAGTCGCTGGCGCTGTTCCCGCTGATGCCCGTCTGGGAAAACATCGCCTTCGGGCTTGAGGCGCGGGGCATGGGCCGCGCCGAGCGCCGCAAGCGCGCCGACGATCTGCTGCGCCTGATCGCGCTGGAAGGGTATGGCGACCGGATGCCCGGCGAATTGTCGGGCGGGCAACGCCAGCGTGTCGCCATCGCCCGCGCGCTTGCGGTCGAACCGGGCGTCCTGCTGCTGGACGAGCCGCTGTCGGCGCTGGATCTGAAGCTGCGCCAGCACATGCGGGCGGAACTGCGCGCGTTGCAGAAACGCACGGGCGTCACCTTCATCTATATCACCCATGACCAGTCCGAAGCCTTGGCCATGTCCGACCGCGTGGCCGTCATGTCGGCGGGCCTGCTGCAACAGGTCGCCACGCCGCGCCAGCTTTACGACAACCCCGCCACGTCTTTCGTCGCGCGCTTCGTGGGCGAGACGAACGCCATTGCGGGCCGGGTCAGCGCCATCGGCGACGGCATGGCCCGCGTCGATACCGCCTTGGGTCCGCTGCACGGGCGCGCGCAGGGCGCCGTCGCTATCGGCCAGACCGCGACGCTTTACGTCCGCCCCGAGGCGCTGGTGCCCGGCGTCGGCGCCAATACCCTGCGCGCCCGTGTCAGCCGCATGGATTTCGAGGGCGCCTTTGCCCTGGTCCACGGCCAGTTTCCCGACGGGGCAGACCTGACGGCGGCGGTGCCATCCACGCGGCTGTCTGACGCCCCCGCGCCCGGCAGCGATGCCAGCTTCTTCTTTGCCCCCGAACATGCCGTGGTGCTGGCCGATGCGTGATCTTTACGCGCGTTTCGGCGGGGGGCTGGCCACCATCTTCCTGTCGCTGGTGCTGGTCTGGCTGGCGGCGATGGTGCTGGCGCCGAACCTGATGATGATCGACTATGCCCTGCGCCCGAACCTGCCGCCTGCGCAGATCGGCGGACCGCAGGACGTGTGGTCGCTGAACAACTTCCTGTATCTGGCGAACGAAGGCGTGCATCGCGCGATCTTCCTCAAGACCATCTGGGCCAGCGCGCTGGTCGCGGCCCTGACGCTGGTCGTCTGCTATCCCATCGCCTTCTGGATGGCGCAGCGCGCGACGCCCGGCCAACTGTCCATCGCGCTGATGCTGGTCATCATCCCCTTCTTCATCAACGAAGTGCTGCGGACGCTGGCATGGTTCATCCTGCTGGCCTATCGCGGGCCGCTGAACGCGGTGCTGCAAGGGATCGGGCTGATCGACCAGCCTGTCCGCTGGCAGGGCGACGGCGGCGTGCTGGCGGGGATGGTCTATGCCTATATCCTGTTCATGCTGCTGCCGATCTACAACGCCATAGAATCGCTGGACAAATCCCAGCTTGAGGCCGCGCGGGATCTGGGCTCGTCCACATGGCGGACGCATCGGCGCGTGGTCATTCCCCATGCCAAGGCGGGCATCGCCACGGGCTGCGTCTTCACCTTCATGCTGGCCGCCGGATCCTATGTCGCGCCCGCATTGCTGGGCAGCCCCGGCAGCCGCTGGTTCACCGAGATCATCTACAACTGGTTCTTCGAGGGCGGCGACTGGAACCGCGGCGCGGCCTATGCGCTGACGCTTCTGGTTCTGTGCCTGGGCGTCGTGTTGGTCACGCTGCGGCTGTTCCGGGTAAACCTGACGGATGTGGCGAAATGACGGCGGAGCGGATCTTTCGCGGGCTGTTCGTCCTCTATCTGCTGGCCTTCGTGGCTTATCTGTTCGCGCCCCTGCTGATCATGTCGGTCGCGGCCTTCAACACCAGCCGCTTTCCGACGGTGATCCCTTGGCAGGGCACGACGCTGCAATGGTTTTCCGCCATGTGGGCGGATGCGGCGATGTGGAAGGCGCTGTGGACATCCGCCATCGTCGCCGCGCTTGTGGTGGTTGTGGCGCTGCCGGTGGGGACCGCCGCAGCCCTGGTCTTGACCACGCTGCACGCGCGGGCGCGCAGCTTTGCCTATGCGGTGATGGTATCGCCCCTGCTGACGCCGGGGGTGGTGATCGGGATTTCCACCCTGATCCTGTGGCGGCAGGTGGGGGTCGGCGGGGGGATCGCGCTGATCGTGGTGGCGCAGACGACCTTCATCATCTGCTATGTCATGCTGATGGTCATGGCGCGGCTGCAACGCTTCGACCGCACGCAGGAAGAAGCGGCCCTTGGCCTGGGCGCGTCGCGCGTGATGGTGTTCCGCCGGGTGCTGCTGCCCTTCCTGCGGCCGGCGCTGCTGGCATCGGGGGGGCTTGCGATCCTGCAATCGGTCGAAAACTACAACACCACCCTGTTCGTGCGCGGGTTCGAGACGCCCTTGACGGTGTTCATCGCCACCAAGGTCCGCACCGGCCTGACGCCTGCCGTCAACGCCCTGGCCCTGGTCATCATCGCGGCGACCGTCATCGGTGCGGTCGCATACGAGATTGCGCGGCGCAGGCAGGTCACAAGGCAGCCGCGTTCCTGATCGGGCTGCGCGACATCTGCGCCACCGCATCCCGCAGCCGCTTCGCCAGCGGCGACAGGGGTCGGCGCTTCAGGTCCAGCAGGAAATAGGGCGACACGCGGATCGGCTGCGGCGTCGGCAGGATCGTGAAGCCCGCCTTGACCGGCGGCCGGATCAGCAGGTCGGCCACCTCTCGCGACACCGGCGTGATGGCATTGGTCTGCGCCAGATAGGCGATGGTCAGCAGCAGCGAGGGGCTGTTGACGATGTTGTCGGGTTCCGACAGGCCGACGCTGGCGAAGGCGGCCAGGGTCGCTTCGCGGATCGGCGCGCCGCGCTGCTGCATGATCCATTCCTGGCCCGCCAGTTCGGTCAGCGTCACCAGCCGGGCGCGGGCCAGCGGATGGTCGGCCCGCGCCATCAGCGCGACCTTTTCGTCCGACATGGGCAGGATATTGAAACTGTCGCTGTCGAAGTCGGGCAGGATCCGGCCCAGCACGAAATCCATCTCCCCCGCCGCCAGGTGCAGCAGCAGATCGCGCGAGGGCATCACGTCCACGGTGATATCGGCCTGGGGGCTTTCCTCCTTGATCCGGCGGATCGCGCTGACAAGATAGCTGATCGCGGGGCCGGTCACCGCGCCCACGCGCACCGTCCCGGCATAGCCGCCGCGCAGGGCGCGCACGTCGGCCTCGATGCTGGCCATCTCGCGCAGGATCACGCGGGCGCGGCGCAGGACGGTTGTGCCGATCTCGGTCGGCTCCATCCCCTTGGGCTGGCGGATGAACAGGGGCGCGCCGATCTGGCGTTCCGCCTCGGCCAGCATGCGCGATGCGGCGGGCTGTGTCATGGCCAGCGATTCCGCTGCAAGCTGCAACTGGCCGTGCAGGGCGACTTCGTGGATCAGCCGAAGCTGGGCCGGTTTCAGCGCGTGGAAGGACATATCAGTTCCGGTATGCGGTTTGCCGATTTTATCATTTTACCGGCATGAAGGCGCTGCGCTACATCTTTCTGACCTATGGAGGATGTGCGGCCAGCGATGCCGCGCCAGGGGAGGATACAGATGAAGTTCAGAACCGCAGCGGTCGCGCTGGCGCTCGGAGTCTCGTGGCTGGCGACTGGCGCCATGGCCGAAACCATCGGCATCGCCATGCCCACGAAATCGTCGGCCCGCTGGATCGACGACGGCAACAACATGGTCAAGCAGTTGCAGGAAGCGGGCTACGAGACCGACCTGCAATATGCCGAGGACGACATCCCGAACCAGCTTGCCCAGGTCGAGAACATGATCACCAAGGGCGTGAACGTCCTGGTGATCGCCGCCATCGACGGCACCACCCTGTCGAACGCGCTGGAAAACGCCGCCGCCGCCGACATCAAGGTGATCGCCTATGACCGCCTAATCCGCGGGTCGGAACACGTGGACTATTACGCGACCTTCGACAACTTCAAGGTGGGCGTCCAGCAGGCCACCACGCTGGTGGACGGGCTGAAGGAACGCTTCCCGGACGTGAAGCCCTGGAACGTGGAGCTGTTCGGCGGCAGCCCCGACGACAACAACGCCTTCTTCTTCTATGACGGCGCGATGTCGGTGCTGCAGCCGCTGATCGACGACGGGTCCATCGTCATCGGGTCCGGCCAGACGGGCATGGAGAAGGTCGGCACCCTGCGCTGGGATCCGGCGGTGGCGCAGGCGCGCATGGACAACCTCCTGTCCTCGAACTACGGCGACAAGCAGGTGCATGGGGTTCTGTCGCCCTATGACGGGCTGTCCATCGGGATCCTGTCGTCGCTGAAGGGCGTGGGCTATGGCTCGGGCGACATGAAGATGCCCATCGTCACCGGCCAGGACGCCGAGGTGCAGTCCGTCAAGTCCATCGAGGCGGACGAGCAGTATTCGACCATCTTCAAGGACACCCGCGAACTGGCCCGCGTCACCGTGGGCATGGTCGATGCCGTCCTGAAGGGGACCGAGCCGGAAATCAACGACACCAAGACCTATGACAACGGCGTCAAGGTCGTGCCCTCCTATCTGCTGGAGCCGGTGCCGGTGACAAAGGCCAACATCAAGGAGGCTCTGGTCGATTCCGGTTATTACACCGAAGACCAGTTGAAGTGACCCTTGCTGGGGCGGGCCGAAGCGTCCGCCCCTTGATCGACCGGCACCTTGGGAGGGGATGCGAATGACGAAGCTGAGACAGATGCTGACCGTTGCCGCCATCGCGCTGACGGTTCCGCTGGCCGCGGTGGCGGCCGACGAGAAGGTGGGCATCTCGATGCCCGAGAAGGTCACCGCGCGCTGGGTCGCGGACGGTGAGAACATGGTCAAGCAGTTCCAGGAGGCCGGGTATCAGACCGACCTGCAATACGCCAATGACGACATCCCGGCGCAACTGAGCCAGATCGAGAACATGATCACCACCGGCGCGAAGGTGCTGGTCATCGCGGCCCTGGACGGCACGACGCTGTCGAACGCGCTGGAAAACGCCAAGGCGTCGGACATCAAGGTCATCGCCTATGACCGGCTGATCCGCGACACGCCGAATGTCGATTATTACGCCACCTTCGACAACTTCAAGGTCGGCGTCCAGCAGGGCACTTCTCTGGTGGAGGGCCTGAAGGAGCGCTTCCCGGACCAGAAGCCCTGGAACGTCGAACTGTTCGGCGGCAGCCCCGACGACAACAATGCCTATTTCTTCTATGACGGCGCGATGTCGGTCCTGCAGCCGCTGATCGACGCCGGTGACATCGTGATCCCCTCGGGGCAGATGGGGCTCGACAAGGTCGGCACGCTGCGTTGGGACGCGGCCACGGCGCAGGCGCGGATGGACAACATCCTGTCGGCGAACTACGGCGACAAGGAGGTCCATGGCGTGCTGTCGGCGAATGACGGGCTGGCGCGCGGGATCATCTCGTCCGTGAAGGGCGTGGGCTACGGCTCGGGCGACCTGAAGATGCCGATCATCACCGGGCAGGACGCGGAAATCCCCGGCATCAAGGCGATCATCGACGGCGAACAGTATTCGACGGTCTTCAAGGACACGCGCGAGCTGGCCAAGGTCACGGTCGGCATGGTCAACGCCATGCTGGAAGGCAAGGAACCCGAGGTGAACGACACCAAGACCTATGACAATGGCGTCAAGGTCGTGCCGTCCTATCTGCTGGAGCCCGTCGCGGTCACGGCCGAGAACTGGAAACAGGTTCTGGTGGATTCGGGCTATTATACCGAAGACCAGCTGAAGTGATCCCGGCGGTCCCGGCACAGGCCGGGACCGTCCCGCGAAGGGAGAAACACGATGACGGCCATCCTTGAGATGCAGGGCATCACCAAGACCTTTCCCGGCGTCAAGGCGCTGAGCAACGTGAACCTGTCCGTGGCCGAGGGCGAGATCCACGCCATCTGCGGCGAAAACGGCGCGGGCAAGTCCACGCTGATGAAGGTGCTGTCGGGCGTCTATCCCCATGGCAGCTATGACGGCCAGATCCTCTATGACGGCAAGCCCGCGCAGTTCCGCGACATCCGCGACAGCGAACATGCGGGCATCGTCATCATCCATCAGGAACTGGCGCTTGTGCCGCTGCTGTCCGTGGCCGAGAACCTGTTTCTGGGCAACGAGGTCGCGACCGGCGGGGTCATCAACTGGCCGCTGGCCTATCAGAAGACCGAGGCGTTGTTGCGCAAGGTCGGGCTGACCGAGGCGCCGACGACCCGCGTGGAAAAGCTGGGCGTCGGCAAGCAGCAGTTGGTGGAAATCGCCAAGGCGCTGGCCAAGAACGTGCGCCTGCTGATCCTGGACGAGCCGACCGCCGCGCTGCAGGAAAACGACAGCCAGAAGCTGCTGGACCTGATGCTGGAATTGAAGGGCCAGGGCGTCACCCAAATCATCATCAGCCACAAGCTGAACGAAATACGCCGCGTGGCCGACCGCGTGACGGTGATCCGCGACGGATCCACCGTGTCCACGCTCGACCGCAGCGAGATCACCGAGGACCGGATCATTCGCGACATGGTGGGCCGCGACATGGCCCATCGTTACCCCGAGCGCACGCCCAGGATCGGCGAGATGCTGATGGAGGTGAAGAACTGGTCGGTGATGCACCCCGACCAGCCGCGCCAGGTGATCCGCAACGTGTCGATGAACGTCCGCAAGGGCGAGATCGTGGGCATCGCGGGCCTCATGGGCTCGGGCCGCACCGAATTCGCCATGAGCCTGTTCGGCCGCAGCTATGGCCGCGACATTCAGGGCGAGGTGACGCTGGCGGGCGCCAAGCCCGACCTGTCCACCGTGTCCAAGGCCATCGACGCGGGGCTCGCCTATGTGACCGAGGACCGCAAGGCCCTGGGCCTGATCCTTGAGGAACCGATCCTGCGCAACGTGTCCCTGGCGAACCTGGAAGGCATCGCCTCGCGCTTCATCCTGTCGCGCGGACGCGAACAGCAGGTGGCCGAGAAATATCGCAGCGCCATGAACATCCGCACGCCAAGCGTGTTCCAGCGGGTGATGAACCTGTCGGGCGGCAACCAGCAGAAGGTGGTGCTGTCCAAGTGGCTGTTCACCGATCCGCAGGTGCTGATCCTGGACGAACCGACGCGCGGCATCGACGTGGGCGCCAAGTTCGAGATCTACAACATCATGAACGACCTGGCCGCGCAGGGTCACGGCGTCGTCATGATCAGTTCGGAAATGCCCGAATTGCTGGGCATGTGCGACCGCATCTATGTGATGAACGAGGGCCGGATCGCCGGTGAGCTGACCCGCGAACAGGCCAGCCAGGAACGGATCATGGCCCTGATCCTGCAGGACGGAATGAAGGGAGGGGAGGCCGCATGAGCAGCGCCGACACGGGCAAGCCGGCAACGGCCAAGACAGGGATCGGCGCCCATCTGGGCAGCCACCTGCGCGAAAACGGAATGATGCTGGCGCTGGTCGCCATCGTCCTGTTCTTCTTCATCATCGTGCGCGCCGTGCAGGGGGTGGACTTCCTGTCGGCGCAGAACATCACCAACCTGTTCCTGCAGAACTCCTATGTCATCATCATGGCGCTGGGGATGCTGCTGGTCATCGTGGCGGGCCATATCGACCTGTCGGTGGGCTCGGTCGCGGCCTTCACCGGGGCGGTCGCCTCGATGCTGCTGGTCAAGATGGATCTGCCCGTGCTGCTGGTGCTGCCGATGGTGCTGGTCGTGGGCGGGCTGATCGGCGCCGCGCAGGGCTACTGGATCGCCTATTGGCGCATCCCGTCCTTCATCGTGACTCTGGCGGGGATGCTGGTCTTCCGGGGCTTGACCCTGTGGCTGCTGGGTGGGCAGAACATCGGCCCGTTCGAGCGGTCCTTCCAGGCGCTGTCCACGGGCTTCATTCCCGACCTGTTCGGCCCCGACAAGCCGAACCTGACGGCCATGCTGCTGGTCGCGCTTGCCGCCGCCGCCATCGTCTGGGCGGGCATCCGAAGCCGCGCGCGCGAGGCAGAATTCGGCATCGCCCCCGAACCCGCGGGCTTCTTCTGGGCACGTAACGCGGTTGTGGTGATCGCGCTCCTGTTCGTGGGCTGGAAGCTGGCCAGCTTCCGGGGCCTGCCGAACGTGCTGCTGATCATGTCGGTGCTGATCGTGCTTTATGCCTTCTTCACCGAATCCACGACCACCGGGCGGCGCATCTATGCCCTTGGCGGGAACGAGAAGGCGGCGAAGCTGTCGGGCATCAAGACCGAGCGGCTGGTCTTCTTCACCTTCGTCAACATGGGCGTGCTGGCCTCGCTGGCCGGGATGATCGTCACCGCGCGCCTGAACAGCGCCACCCCCAAGGCGGGCGTCGGGTTCGAGCTTGACGTGATCGCGGCCGTCTTCATCGGCGGCGCCTCGATGACCGGGGGATCGGGACGCATCATCGGGGTCGTGGTCGGCGCGCTCATCATGGGCGTGATGAACAACGGCATGTCAATCATGGGCATCGGCATCGACTACCAGCAGGTGATCAAGGGGCTGGTGCTGCTGGCCGCCGTGATCTTCGACGTTTACAACAAGACCAAGCAAGGCTGAACCATGTTCCTGTCGCAACTGAAAAGCCCCGGCGGGGACCGGGCTGTCGCCGCACGGACTGGCGACCGGGCCTGGATCGTGCCGGGCGTGCGCTCCACCCGCGACCTGGCGCAGGCGGCCATCGCCGCCGGGCGCGGCCTTGAGGCCGAAGTCACGGCGCGCGGGCAGGGTGAGGCTGTCGATCTGGCCGCCGCCCTGGCCGAAGGCCGGGTGCTGCTGCCGCTGGATCACGACGATCCCGCGCATCTGCACCTGACCGGCACCGGACTGACGCATCTGGGCAGCGCCGCCACCCGCAACTCGATGCACGCCAAGGCGGATGCCGAGGCGCTGACCGACAGCATGAAGATGTTCCGCATGGGCCTGGAAGGCGGCAAGCCCCAGGGGTCGGGCGTCGGCGTGCAGCCCGAATGGTTCTACAAGGGCAATGGCGCCAATGCGGTCGCCCCCGGCGCGGCGCTGGTCTCGCCCGGCTTTGCGCTGGACGCGGGGGAAGAGCCCGAGATCGCGGGCCTCTACCTGATCGGCCCGGACGGCACGCCCTTCCGGCTTGGCTTTGCGCTCGCGAACGAGTTTTCCGACCATGTGACGGAACGCGGCAACTACCTGTGGCTGGCCCATTCCAAGCTGCGCCCGGCAAGCTATGGCCCCGAAATGCTGGTGGGCGATCTGCCGCAGCATATCGAAGGGACTAGCCGCATCTTGCGAAACGGCCGCGTGATCTGGGAAAAACCCTTCCTGTCGGGCGAGTCCAACATGTCGCACAGCCTGGCGAATCTGGAACACCACCACTTCAAATACGCGCTGTTCCGCCAGCCGGGCGATGTGCATGTGCATTTCTTCGGCACCGCCACCCTGTCCTTCGCGGACGGCGTCAAGGCGCGATCCGGCGAAGTCTTCCAGATCGAGGCCCCCGCCTTCGGCCTGCCGCTTTCAAACCCGCTGGACCAGCAGCAGAACGGCGAGATCCCTGTCGCCGTCGCCACTCTTTGAGGCCCTGAATGACCTTTACCCCCGCCCCCTGGCCGCGCCAGCTTCGTTCCCAGCACTGGTATGGCGGCACCTCGCGCGACACGATCTATCATCGCGGCTGGATGAAGAACCAGGGCTGGCCGCACGACCTGTTCGACGGGCGGCCCGTGATCGGCATCCTGAACACCTGGGCGGATCTGACGCCTTGCAACGGCCACCTGCGCGAACTGGCCGAAAAGGTGAAGGCGGGCGTCTGGGAGGCGGGCGGTTTCCCGGTCGAGGTGCCGGTGTTCTCGGCATCCGAAAACACCTTCCGCCCGACCGCGATGATGTTCCGCAACCTGGCAGCACTGGCGGTCGAGGAAACCATCCGGGGCCAGCCCATCGACGGCGCCGTGCTGCTGGTCGGCTGCGACAAGACCACGCCGTCGCTGCTGATGGGGGCCGCGTCCTGCGACATCCCGTCCATCGTCGTCACCGGCGGGCCGATGCTGAACGGATACTTCCGGGGCGAACGCGTCGGGTCCGGCACGCATCTGTGGAAGTTCTCCGAGGCCGTGAAGGCAGGCGAGATGACGCAGGAGGAGTTCCTGGAGGCCGAAGCGTCGATGTCGCGTTCTACCGGCACCTGCAACACCATGGGAACGGCGTCCACGATGGCGTCGATGGCCGAGGCGCTTGGCATGGCGCTGTCCGGCAATGCGGCGATCCCGGCGGTGGATTCGCGCCGCCGCGTGATGGCGCAGCTGTCTGGCCGTCGTATCGTGCAGATGGTCAAGGACGACCTGAAACCCTCCGACATCATGACCCGTCAGGCTTTCGAGAATGCCATCCGTACCAACGGCGCCATCGGTGGGTCCACCAATGCCGTCATCCACCTGCTGGCCATCGCGGGCCGGGTCGGCGTGGACATCACCCTGGACGACTGGGACCGCTGCGGGCGCGACGTGGCGACCATCGTGAACCTGATGCCCTCGGGGCAATACCTGATGGAGGAGTTCTTCTATGCGGGCGGCCTGCCCGTCGTCCTGAAGCGCCTGGGTGAGGCGGGACTCCTGCACAAGGACGCGCTGACCGTCAGCGGCAGCACGATCTGGGACGAGGTCAAGGATGTCGTCAACTGGAACGAGGACGTGATCCTGCCCGCCGATCGCCCGCTGACGGCCCAGGGCGGCATCGCCGTGCTGCGCGGGAATCTGGCGCCCAAGGGGGCGGTGCTGAAGCCGTCCGCCGCCAGCCCGCATCTGCTGGTCCATCGTGGCCGCGCGGTCGTGTTTCAGGACATCGACGACTACAAGGCGCGGATCAACGACGAGGAACTCGACATCGACGAGACCTGCGTGATGGTGATGAAGAACTGCGGTCCCAAGGGCTATCCCGGCATGGCCGAGGTGGGCAACATGGGCCTGCCGCCCAAGGTGCTGCGCAAGGGCATCACCGACATGGTGCGGATTTCCGACGCCCGTATGTCGGGGACGGCTTATGGGACTGTGGTCCTGCATACCTCGCCCGAGGCGGCCGCCGGTGGTCCGCTGGCCGTGGTCCGCGACGGGGACATGATCGAACTGGACGTGCCGAACCGCCGGTTGCACCTGGACATCCCCGATGCCGAACTGGAGGCGCGGCTGGCCGCATGGCGCCCCACGCATGAGGTGCCGGCCAGCGGCTATGCCTGGTTGCACCAGGCGCATGTGGAGGGCGCGGATACCGGGGCGGATCTGGACTTCCTGAAAGGCTGCCGCGGCAATCCGGTGGGAAGGGACAGCCATTGATGAAGATCGCGCTCGTCGGCATCGGGAAGATCGCGCTGGACCAGCACGTCCCCGCGCTGGAGGCCAGCCCCGACTGGGAATTGGCCGCGACTGTTAGCCGCCACGGCAGGGTCGAGGGAATCGAGGCCTTCACCGACATCAATGCCATGCTGGACGCGCGGCCCGATATCGAGGTGGTCAGCCTGTGCCTGCCGCCCGTGCCGCGCTATGCCGTGGCCGAGGCCGTGCTGCGCGCGGGCCGTCACCTGATGCTGGAAAAGCCCCCCGGCGCGACGCTGGCCGAGGTTCATGCCCTTTGCGATCTGGCCCGCCAACAGGGCGTCACGATCTTCGCCACCTGGCATTCGCGCATGGCCATGGCCGTTGCGGCGGCAAAAGACTGGCTGGCGGGCAAGACGCTCCACGAAGGCCGCATCACCTGGCGCGAGGACGTGCGCAAATGGCACCCCGGCCAGGACTGGATCTTCGAGGTGGGCGGCATGGGCGTTTTCGATCCCGGTATTAATGCCCTGTCGATCCTGACCGAAATCCTGCCCTCGCCGGTGCGCCTGCTGTCCGCCGACCTGGACTTTCCGACCAACCGCCAGGCCCCCATCGCCGCGCGGCTGCAGTTCAGCCAACGGATCGAAGCGGATTTCGACTTCCGCCAGGAAGGTCCGCAGACCTGGGACATGGAGTTCCAGACCGATGCGGGCCGGATGGCGCTGCGCATGGGCGGCAACCGGCTGGAGATCGATGGCCGACATGTGCAGGGGACCGATGACATCATGGGCGAATATCCGGCGCTTTATGCCCGCATGGCGCAACTGGTCCGCGGCGGGCAATCGGACGCGGACCTTGCGCCCATGGTGCTTGTGGCCGATGCCTTCACCCTCGGGCGGCGGAACAGCGTCGCGGAGTTCCATTTCTGAGGATAATGCAATGACCTTCACCCCCCATGGCAAACATCTGATCGCAGGCGAATGGCTGGCGGGAGAGGGGACGTTCCAGTCCGCGCCCGCCCAAGGCGAGCCGCATGAGTTCAGCACCGGGACGGTGGACCTGGTGAACCGCGCCTGCGAGGCCGCCGAGGATGCCTTCGCTGCCTATGCGGCCACCAGCCGAGAGGATCGCGCCCGCTTCCTGGAAGCCATCGCCGACCAGATCGAGGCACGGGCCGAGGCGATCACCGCCATCGGCAGCCAGGAAACCGGCCTACCCGAGGCGCGGCTGCAGGGCGAACGCGGGCGCACCACCGGCCAGTTGCGGCTGTTTGCCGACCATATCCGCAAGGGCGATTACCTGGACCGCCGCCATGATGTGGCGCTGCCCGACCGCCAACCCATCCCGCGCCCCGACCTGCGGCTGATCCAGCGGCCCATCGGCCCGGTCGCGGTCTTTGGCGCCTCGAACTTTCCGCTGGCGTTTTCCACGGCGGGCGGTGACACGGCCTCGGCCCTGGCGGCGGGCTGCCCGGTCGTCGTCAAGGGCCACCCGGCGCATCCCGGCACCGGAGAGATCGTGGCCGAGGCGATCCATGCCGCCATCTCGGCAACCGGCATGCCCGCCGGTGTCTTCAGCTTCATCCACGGGGACAGCCATGCCGTGGGCGCCGCGCTGGTCCAGCACCCGCTGATCAAGGCCGTGGGCTTCACCGGCAGCCTGCGCGGTGGCCGGGCGCTGTTCGACCTTTGCGCCGCGCGGCCCGAGCCGATCCCCTTCTTCGGCGAGTTGGGCAGCATCAACCCGGGCTTCGTCCTGCCGCAGGCGCTTGCCGCGCGCGGGGCCAAGATCGCCGAAGGTTGGGCGGGCAGCCTGACCATGGGCGCGGGCCAGTTCTGTACGAATCCCGGCCTGATCGTAGTGCCCAAAGGCGTGCTGGCCGATGCCTTCGCCAAGGCAGCGGGCGACACGCTGGCCAAGGTCGCGCCGCAGGTGATGCTGACCGACGGCATCGCCGAGGCCTATCGCACGGGCACCGAACGCGCGGCGGGCGTCGCCACCCCGGTCTTCGAGGGCGTCAGCGAGGGCCGCAATGCCCTGCCTGCCATCTACAAGACCACGGCCGAGGAATTCCTGCGCGACCACACCCTGGCCGAGGAGGTCTTTGGCCCCATGGGCGTGATCGTCACCGTCCAGGACGGCGACCAGATGCTGGACGTGGCCGAGGCCATGGAGGGCCAGTTGACCGCCACCCTGCATCTGGACGATGCCGACACCGACCTGGCGCGGCGGCTGATGCCGGTGCTGGAGCGCAAGGCGGGCCGGATCCTTGCCAATGGCTGGCCCACCGGGGTCGAGGTTTCGGACGCCATGGTCCATGGCGGGCCTTACCCCGCATCCACCAATTTCGGCGCGACCAGCGTGGGAACCATGGCGATCCGCCGCTTCCTGCGACCGGTCAGCTACCAGAACATCCCCGAGGCGCTGTTGCCCGAGGATTTGCGGGGCCTTTGAGGCCCCGCACCCATCGGCCGGTGGAGGACCGGCCTGTCCATTCACGAGGGAGGATAACTGATGACCATCAAGACCCTGCTGGGCACGGCGGCATTTCTGGCCGTCACCGCGACCGGCGCATTCGCTGACGGCGAAACCGTCGGCTTTTCGCAGATCGGATCGGAATCCGGCTGGCGCGCGGCGGAAACCACGCTGACCAAGCAACAGGCCGAGGAACGTGGCATCCAGCTGCAGTTCTCGGACGCGCAGCAGAAGCAGGAAAACCAGATCGCCGCGATCCGGTCCTTCATTGCGCAAGGCGTGGACGCGATCCTGCTGGCCCCGGTCGTCGCGACCGGCTGGGACGCCGTGCTGCAGGAAGCCAAGGAGGCCGAGATCCCCGTCGTGTTGCTGGACCGGCAGGTGGACAGCGCCGACGACCTGTACCTGACCGCCGTGGGCTCGAACCTGGTCCATGAGGGTGAGGTCGCGGGAGAATGGCTGGTGGGTGAGGTCGGCAACAAGGAATGCCGCATCGTCGAACTTCAGGGCACCACCGGATCCAGCCCCGCCATCGACCGCAAGACCGGCTTCGAGAACGCCATCAAGGATCACCCGAACCTGACCATCGTGCGCAGCCAGACCGGCGATTTCACGCGGGCGCTTGGCAAGGAGGTGATGGAAAGCTTCATCCAGGCCGAGAATGGCGGCAAGGACATCTGCGCGCTTTACGCCCATAACGACGACATGGCCGTGGGCGCCATCCAGGCCATCAAGGAGGCCGGGCTGAAGCCGGGCAGCGATATCCTGGTCGTCTCCATCGACGGCGTGCCGGACCTGTTCCAGGCCATGGCGAACGGAGAGGCGAATGCCACGGTCGAACTGACGCCGAACATGGCTGGCCCCGCCTTCGACGCGCTGGCGGCCTACTGGAAGGACGGCACCATGCCGCCGAAGTTCATCCAGACGGAGTCGAAGCTTTACACCCAGGCCGACGATCCTGCGGGCGAATACGAGCGCCGCAAGGGCCTGGGCTACTGACCGCCTTTGCCGGGCCGCCCGCCGCGGCCCGGCGTCCATGACGAAGGGGAAGGCGTCATGCTGCTGTCGATCCGGTCCTTGACCAAGACATTTCCGGGCACGCGCGCGCTGGATGCGGTCGATTTCGACCTGCGCGCGGGCGAGGTCCATGCGCTTCTGGGCGAAAACGGCGCAGGCAAGTCCACGCTGATCAAGTGCCTGACCGGCGCCTATCGCCGCGACGGCGGCACGGTGACGCTGGACGGCGCCCCCATCGACCCCCATTCCACCGCCCACGCGCAGGAACTGGGCATCGGCACGGTTTATCAGGAGGTGAACCTGCTGCCGAACCTGACGGTCGCGCAGAACCTGATGTTCGGGCGGGAACCGCGCCGCTGGGGCCTGATCCAGACCCGCGCGATGCGCGCGCAGGCCCGTGCGATGCTGGCCGAATACGGGCTGGATCTGGACGTGGACCGCGACCTTGGCACCTGTTCCGTGGCCATCCAGCAGATCATCGCCATTGCCCGCGCGGTCGCCCTGTCGGGCAAGGTGCTGATCCTGGACGAACCCACCGCATCGCTGGACGCGGCCGAGGTGCGGATGGTCTTCGACGTGGTGCGGGGGTTGCGCGCGCGGGGCCTTGGCATCGTCTTCGTGTCGCATTTCCTGGACCAGGTCTTCGACCTGACCGACCGGGTGACGGTGCTGAGGAACGGCCGCAAGATCGTGACCGCCGACACGGCCAGCCTGGACCGCGTCCGCCTGATCGAACACATGCTGGGCCGCGAACTGGAGGATGCGACCGCGCATCAGGCCGTGGATCGCGGCCCCCGCCCGCCGATGCTGGAATTTCGTGGCATGGGTCGTCGCGGCACTGTCGAACCCTTCGATCTGGCCGTGGGGCAGGGCGAGGTCGTGGGCCTCGCCGGTCTGCTGGGATCGGGCCGCACGGAAAGCGCGGAACTGCTGTTCGGGCTGCGGAACGCCCATTCGGGTCAGGCGCGCGACCAGCAAGGCGCGCTTGACCTGCGCAGCCCCCGCGCGGCCATCGCGGCAGGCTTCGGCTTCGTCCCCGAGGAGCGCAAGACCGACGGGATCGTGGCCGATCTGTCGGTGCGCGAAAACATCATTCTGGGCCTGCAAGCCCGGCGCGGCTGGGCGCGGGCGATCCCGCGCGCGGAACAGAACCGGCTGGCCGACGACTATATCCGGCGGCTGGACATCCGCACCTCGGGCCGGGAAAAGCGCATCGGAGAGCTGTCGGGCGGCAACCAGCAGAAGGTCGTGCTGGCCCGCTGGCTGGCGATGAACCCGCGCTTCCTGATCCTGGACGAACCCACGCGCGGCATCGACGTGGGCGCGCATGCCGAGATCGTCCGGCTGATCCACGACCTGGTGGAGCAGGGCATGTCGCTGCTGGTGATTTCCTCGGAAATCGACGAGCTGATCGCGGTGTCGGACCGCGTGATCGTGCTGCGCGACCGCCGCCATGTCGCGGAACTGACCGGCGAGGAGATCGCCCCGAACCGCATCATGGGGGCCATCGCCGCCACCGAGAGGGCCGCGTGATGGAGATGCTGCGACGCCTTGCCCCGCAATTGATCGCGCTTGCCGCCCTGGTGGCGGTGGTGACGGCCTTCTATCCGGCCTTCCTGAATGTCCAGATGAACGACGGGCGGCTGGTCGGCCCGGTCATCGACGTTTTGAAGCGCGCGGCGCCCGTGGCCCTGCTGGCGGTCGGCATGACGCTGGTGATCGCCACGCGCGGCATCGACCTGTCGGTCGGCACGATCATGGCGATCTGCGGCGCGGTCGCGGCATCCGCCGTCGCCGCAGGCTGGGGGCTGCCTGCCGCGCTGGTCCTTGCCCTTGGCGCGGGCGCCTTGGCGGGGCTGTGGAACGGCGCGCTTGTGGCAATCGTCGGCATCCAGCCCTTTGTCGCCACGCTGATCCTGATGACCATGGGGCGCGGCGTCGCGCAACTGATCACCGAAGGGCGGATCCTGACCTTCACCGATCCGGGCTTCGGATGGATCGGGTCGGGCGCGGTCCTTGGCCTGCCGGTGCCCACCTGGATCTGGATCGTCACCGCCGTCGCCACCGCGCTTCTGATGCGCCGCACCGCGCTTGGCCTTCTGGTCGAGGCGATAGGCATCAACCGCCGCGCCAGCGCGCTGGCGGGCGTCAACGCCACCGTGCTGCTGATCGCGGTCTATGTGGCCTCGGGCCTCTGCGCAGCCTTGGCCGGGCTGATCGTCACCGCCGACATCCGCGGGGCGGATGCCAACAATGCCGGGCTGTGGCTGGAACTGGACGCGATCCTGGCGGTGGTGATCGGCGGCAATTCCCTGCTGGGCGGGCGGTTTTCCATCGCCGCATCCATCGTGGGCGCGCTCATCATCACCACCATCAGCATCGGCATCCGCCTGATCGGCTTTCCGTCCGAATACAACCTTATCATCAAGGCCGGGCTGGTCCTTGTGATCCTGGTCCTGCAATCGCCCCGCATCGCCTCGGAATGGCGGTTGTGGCGCGATAGCCACCGCGCACAGCGCGAAGCCATTACGCGGAGGCAAGCATGAACACCCGCGCGCTGCCCCTTTACGTCACCATCGGCATCTTCCTGCTGGCTTACGCGATCTTCTGGCTGCAGTTCCCGAACATCCTGTCCACGCGGGTCATCGGCAACCTGCTGACCGACAACGCCTATCTGGGCATCGTCGCGGTCGGCATGACGCTGGTGATCCTGTCGGGCGGCATCGACCTGTCGGTGGGATCGGTCATCGCCTTCTCGGGCGTGTTCATCGCGGTCCTGTTGCGCGACACCTCGCTGCATCCGCTGCTGGTCTTTGCCCTGCTGCTGGCGCTGACGACCGCCTTCGGCGCGGGCATGGGCTTCCTGATCGACCGGCTGGCGATGCCCGCCTTCATCGTCACGCTGGCCGGCATGTTCCTGGCAAGGGGGGCGGCCTATATCCTGTCGATCGATTCCGTGCCGATCCAGCATCCCTTCTATGACGCCCTGCAGAAGGCCTATTGGCTGATGCCCGGCAAGGGGCGGCTGACGCTGATCGGCGTGCTGATGGTCCTGACCTTTGTCCTTGGCATGATCGTGGCCCACAAGACGCGCTTCGGCACCTCTGTCTATGCCCTTGGCGGGGGCGAGGCGACCGCCCGGCTGATGGGCGTCAGGCAGGGGCGCACGACGGTGCTGGTCTATGCCTTTTCCGGGGCGATGGCCGGGCTGTCGGGGATCGTGTTCTCGATCTACACCGGGTCCGGCTATTCGCTGGCGACGGTGGGGACGGAACTGACCGCCATTGCCGCCGTGGTGATCGGCGGCACGCTGCTGACGGGGGGCGCGGGCTACATGTTCGGCACCTTCGTGGGCGTGCTGACCATGGGGCTGATCCAGACCTATATCGTCTTCGATGGCAGCCTGTCGTCGTGGTGGACCAAGATCGTCATCGGGATCCTTTTGCTGGCCTTCATCCTTCTGCAAAAGGGCTTGCTGAAACTGTCGCAGATGCGGCTTGCCAAGGGGGCACCATGATCCACGACGACCGCCAATGCCAGTTGGGAGAGGGGGCGCTGTGGCACCCCGAGCGGGAACAGTTCTTCTGGTTCGACATCCTGGGCAAGCGGCTTCTGTCGCAGGACGCGGAGGGTCAGCCGCTGGAATGGCGCTTCGACAGGATGGCTTCGGCCGCGGGCTGGATCGACCGCGACAGGCTGCTGGTTGCCACCGAAACCGGGCTGGCGGTGATGTCGCTGACGGAGGGATCGTTGACCGAGGTCGCGAAGGTCGAGGCCGACAACCCCGCCACCCGGTCCAACGACGGCCGCGCGGACCGGCAGGGCGGGTTCTGGTTCGGCACCATGGGCAGACAGGGCGAACCCGGTCTGGGCGCGATCTATCGCTTTTATCGCGGAGAGGTCCGAAGGCTGGTGGATCCCATCACCATCCCGAATTCGATCTGCTTTTCGCCGGATGGCGGGACGGTGCATTACTCGGACACGGACCGCAGCATCGTCTGGCGGCAGGGCTTGGACGCGGACGGCTGGCCGGTGGGCGAGCGACAGGTCTATCTGGACCTGTCCGCCCAAGGCTGGTCGCCCGATGGGGCGGTGATCGACGCAGGCGGCGGCTTCTGCTGCGCGGTCTGGGGGCAGGGCGCAGTCATGCGCTTTGACGCGGATGGCAACCGGACGCATCATTGGACGGTCGGCGGGCAGCATTCGTCCTGCCCGGCCTTCGGCGGCCCCGATCTGTCGCATCTGCTGGTCACGACCGCGAAGGACGGGATCAAGGATCCCGACGGCGCGCAGGGCAAGACCTACCGGCTGGAGACCGGCCTGACCGGACTGCCGGAACCCAGGGTGATCCTGTGAGCGGATGGACCCTGCCGGACGGACGCCGCGTAGACCGTCTGACGCTGACCGGCGGCGGGCTGACGGCGCAGGTGCTGACCCTGGGCGCGACCGTGCAGGATTTGCGGATGGAGGGGGTGGATCACCCCTTGGTCCTGGGCTGCCCCGACCCGGCGGATTACCTGGGCGACGGCTTGTATATGGGCGCCATCGTCGGGCGTTTCGCCAACCGCATCGGCGGGGCGCGGTTTACGCTGGACGGGCGGGAATACCGGACCGATCCGAACTTTCGCGCCCGCCACACGCTGCATGGCGGCGCGCAGGGGACGAACTGGCATCTGTGGAGGGTCGAGGAGGCGCGCGAGGACAGCGCCACCCTGACGCTGACCCTGCCGGATGGAGAGATGGGCTTTCCCGGCACCATGAGCATCCGCGCAGATATTGCCCTGCGCGACGGTGCGCTGGTCTTCGGCCTGCAGGCCCAGACCGACGCGCCGACACCCTGCAACCTGGCGCATCATGGATACTTCAACCTCGACGGCGGGGGCGACGTGCGCAGCCACCGCCTTCGGATCGTGGCCGACCGCTATCTGCCCGTTGATGACGACCTGATCCCCCTGCCGGGCACCGCCCCGGTCGAAGGCACGCGTTTCGATTTCCGGCAGGCGCGGCCCATTACGCCGGGCGAATACGACCACAACTTCTGCCTGTCGGACCGCCCTGTTGCGCCGCGCGTCGTGACCGAACTGACCGGCCAAAGCGGTATTCGCATGGAAATCGAGACCGATCAGCCCGGCCTGCAACTCTATGACGGTGTGCATTTCGACGGGCTGCCGGGACTGGATGGCCGTCGCTACCAACGCTTTGCCGGTGTCGCGCTGGAAACGCAGGGCTGGCCCGATGCGCCGAACCGGCCCGATTTCCCCGACGCGATCCTGCGCCCCGGCCAGACTTATCGTTGCTACGCCGCCTACAGGTTTTCCCGATGACCGCGCTGATCGGCATCGACTGGGGTACGACATCGTTCCGGGCCTGGCGCATGGGGCAGGGCGGCAAGGTGCTGGAGACTATCAGCGACGGTCCCGGCATCCTGGCCGCAAGCGCCCTGCCGGGCGGGTTCCGGCAGGCCCTGCAAGACAGCATCGGCCCCTGGCTGGACGGCACGCCAATCATTGCCTCCGGCATGATTACCAGCCGCAACGGCTGGGTGGAGACGCCCTATCTGCCCCTGCCGCTGGACGCGGCCGCCCTGGCCGGCAGCCTGACCCTCCACGACGGCATCCATTTCGTCACCGGCGCGGTCAGCGACCCGGACGGCCCCGCCCCCGACGTGATGCGGGGCGAGGAAACCGAGATCATCGGCCATCTGGCAGGCGGAGGCACAGGCGGTCTGTTCGTCCTGCCCGGCACCCACAGCAAATGGGCGCGGGCCGAGGGCGGCAGTCTGGTGGGCTTCCGCACCGTGATGACGGGCGAGGTTTTCGCCGCCTTGCGCGACCACACCATCCTGGGCCGCCTGATCCAACCGGGGCCGGGCAGCGAGGAGGCCTTCCGGCAGGGTGTCGAAGCCGGGCGGCAGGATGGTGCGCTGTTGGGACGCATCTTCAGCGCCCGGACGCTGGCCTTGATGGACCGGCTGGCTGGGGAGCAGATCGCGGACTATCTGTCCGGCCTTCTGATCGGGGACGAGGTCGCGCAAGGGGCGCGCGACGCAGACGGCCCGGTCACGATCATCGGGCGCGGCGATCTGGCTGCGCGCTATCAGACAGCCTTCGAGGTGCTGGGTGTGAGCGCGCAGATCGCGCCGCCGGGCATGGCGCAGCGGGGGCTTTGGGAAATCGCCCGGATGAGGGGACTGTTATGACCGACTTCGACACCGCCTTCGCCGCGAATCCGCTGATCGCCATTCTGCGCGGCCTGCGCCCCGAGGAGGCTGCCGACACCGCCGCCGCCCTGACCGGCGCGTGCTTCACGATCATCGAGGTGCCGCTGAACTCGCCCGAGCCTCTGGACAGCATCGCCCGGATGGTCGCGGCAGCCCCCGATGCGATCGTCGGGGCGGGCACCGTGCTGACGCCCGATCAGGTGGGCCAGGTGGCCGATGCGGGCGGCCGCATCATCATCGCCCCGAACTTCGATCCCCGCGTCGCGGCCGAGGCGCGGCGCCTGGATCTCTCCTACTGCCCCGGCGTCGGCACCGTCAGCGAGGCCTTTGCCGCGCTGGAGGCAGGGGCCGCCGCCCTGAAGCTGTTCCCGGCCGAGATGATCCCCCCCGCCGCCGTCAAGGCGATGCGTGCCGTCTTGCCGCGCGAAACCCGGCTGCTGCCGGTCGGCGGCATCGACCCGGCCACCATGGCCCCATACCGGCAAGCGGGGGCGGACGGATTCGGTCTGGGATCGGCGCTTTACAAGCCCGGACAGGAGGCGGCGGCCACGGGACAGCGGGCGCGGGATTTCGTGACGGCCTGGCGGGCGCTTGCCGGATAGAGCCGCGGGTTGCCCTTGCCGCAGGGGCTTTCATGTTCGCGGCGGGGGACTTGCCGCCCGCATGACCTTGGGCGGGGGCAAGGGCATAACAAGACGGCCGCTTCCCGGTATCCGGGGCAGCATCCGCGCAGGCCATCATGCCGGTCCTGTCGCCCAAGAAAGCGGGATGATGCAGCAGGTCGCGGCCGGGCGGGCAGGACGCGGCTGGTCCACCGGCGGGCGCCACCCCCAGCCTGCGGCACCGCACAAGAGGCCCGTGGCGCGGTGCTGCCATGCCTGGCGCACCCCTAACCAGCGGTCCCTCTCTCTGGCAGGGCTCTCCGACATGGCTGATCCTGATGACCTCGAAGGCGACGCCGGCACGGTCATCCATCTGGCGCCTGAAGGCATCATCTCCCACCCCCGGACCTTGGGGGCCTTGATGACGGAGGAACTGCTGGCACCTTCCTCCCGCCTGCCGAATTCGTCGCGTCAGGTGCGGGGACGGATGGCGGTGGGCCAGCCGATGGGCGACGCGAGGCTCCGGGCTGGGGCGGCGGCTTCGCATACGACTTTAGTTAACCATTGATCCCCGGCGGGAACATTGCCCAAGGCGGTGCGTTCCGGGCGATGCCTCGCAGAGGACGAGGCGTCATCATCTTCGGGAGGATCAGATGAAACCCATCTATACGGGCCTTGTCGGCGCAGCCTTTCTGGCCCTGACAGGCGTTGCCGCACAAGCCGATTGCGCGGCTGATCTGGCTGCCATGACGGGCGGCGACCATGGCGGAGGGATTTCGAAGGATGGATCCCTGGCGCCGCTGGAAGGCGCCGACAGCACAACCTCCGGCACCGCCGCCAACGATGCCACGGCCAGCACCGGGGCCGCAGCCGACAGCGGAACGGCAGCCGACACTGACAGCGCGGCTGCTGGCGACAGCACGGCGGGCGCCTCGGGTGCCACCAGCGGGGCTGCCTCGACCGATACCGCCGCAGCGGGGGATGGCGGGGGCATCGCCAAGGATGGCACGCACACGCCGCTGGAAGGCGCGGACGGACAGCAGCCGGGCGTCGCCATGTCGGGCGCCGATGCCCAGGCCCAGCAGGAGGGCAAGCCGACGGCGAGCGAACAGGCGGCAGGCTCCGCCGGTGGTTCGGATCGCGACATGCATATCGAACAGGCCCGCGCCGCCCTTGCTGCCGGCGACGAGGCGGCCTGCATGAAGCATCTTGAGGAAGCCAAGGCCGCGTCCTGACGCCTGGCGGGCATAAACCGTGGCGATGCCGATACGCAGCCCGTTGCCGACCCTTCGGGAAGGGGCTGCGAGGAAATCCTCGGCCCCTTCGCCCGCGTGTCGGGCGACGGAGTCGGGGTGGGCGGGCACCGCCACGGGCAGCAGCAGCTGATACATGTCGCGCGGCTGTCCTGTTCGCGCGACCTGATCTGAGGCGCGCCGCAGCCAAGCCGGCCACGAACCGCCGCCCCTTGCCATGTCCTGCGCGTCAAGCTGCGGGGACAAGCCTGGCAGCGGCAGCCCGGGTTGCGCTGTGCGAAGGCCAAGGCGGGCATTGGCGGCGATCCAGAAGGGCCGCCCGTTCGACGATCCCCACCCGGAGGGCCTCCGGTCAGGTCGTGCATCAGATCCGCGATCTGGCGGTCGGAAGCGGCCATGACGGCAAGAGTGATGCGTGGATCGGCAGCGGGATGTCTGCTGCGGGACCGGAAAGGAGGCGGGACGGCGCCCTACGGAACCGGGTTATGGGCAAGGCAATCGACAGCAACAGCCCTTGGACCGTTGACAGCGCGCCGATCACCGTGTGCCCTGTGCATGACCAGCCGCACCTGGCGGTCGGCCCGTTCGGTCGGCGCAACACTGGCAACAGCGGGTCGGAGAGCGCTGCGCCCGATCGGCAGGTGCAGGGGCATTTGCGGCAGGCAGGGCCGCAGCCAGCATGTCGGGCAGGACGGGCGGCCGTTCAAGCGGTATTCGTCCGGTCCCAGACCACAGGACTGGGGGAACCGGCCTGCTGGTGGGTCTGTCGTGCGGCCAAGCCGAGTTTCGCCGCCGCCCGGCCCTTCTGGCCGGAACGGGGAAGAAGATCAGCAGCACCAGGTTCACTCCGTCAGCGCCGGATCGATGGGTGGCGGCGGTGCGGGTGCTTTCGGGCAGGCTCACGACCAAGACGGCGCCGTGCAGGTCCGGGGAGAGGTCAGGCCGGGGACGGAGAGCGCAATCCTTGCTGTTCGTTGTCTCGACCCAAGGCGGTATCTACGGCGGCGCTTGAATCGGATCAGTCCGTGGCGATGCACCGGGTGCCGATGTGCTGGTCCTTGCCGCCCCAGGCGGCCCATGGGCGATTCCCACTGGATTGCGGCGGCGCTTTCTGGTCAGAGGGGCGCCAGGCGCAGCTTGGCCCGGACGGACGACGCGATGAGCATACATCTTTACCAGAGTGACCTTCCCGAAGACCTGGTCCTTGGCCCGGTCGTGGCCATCGACACCGAGACGATGGGCCTTGACCCGCGCCGCGACCGGCTGTGCCTGGTGCAGCTGTCCAGCGGCGACGGCGACGCGCATCTGGTCCAGATCGAGCGCGGCCAGACCGAGGCGCCGAACCTGTGCCGGATGCTGACCGACCCGAAGGTGCTGAAGCTGTTCCATTTCGGCCGCTTCGACATCGCCGCGCTGGAAAACGCCTTTGGCGTGGTCACGGCGCCGGTCTGGTGCACCAAGATCGCGTCCAAGCTGGTGCGCACCTATACTGACCGCCACGGGCTGAAATACCTGCTGAACGAGCTGGTGGGCGTGGATGTCAGCAAGCAGCAGCAGACCAGCGACTGGGGGGCGGCGGATCTGACGGATGCGCAACTGGAATATGCGGCATCCGACGTGCTGCACCTGCACAAGCTGAAGGACGCGCTGGAAGAACGGCTGCGGCGGGAAAACCGCATGGGGCTGGCGCAGGCCTGCTTCGATTTCCTGCCCGCCCGCGCCCATCTGGACCTGCTGGGCTGGGGGGATGAAAACGACATCTTCCGGCATTAAGTGCCGGGCAGCCGGGGGCGCTTCGCCCCCGGACCCTCCGAGGATATTTGCTGCACAGAAGATAAGGCGGACGGCGTGGCGGATTACATCGAGACAGCGCGGCGGGTGATCCGTTGCGAAATGACCGGGCTGGAGGCACTGGCTGCAGGGCTGTCGGACGACTTTCAACGCGCCGTCGATCTGATCCTGGGTGCGCGGGGACGCGTCATCGTGTCGGGCATGGGCAAGTCGGGCCATGTCGGGCGCAAGATCGCGGCCACGCTGGCTTCGACCGGAACGCCCGCGCAGTTCGTCCATCCGGCCGAGGCGAGCCATGGCGACCTGGGCATGGTCACGCAATCGGACGTGGCCCTGGTCCTGTCCAACAGTGGCGAGACGCCGGAACTGGCCGACCTGATCGCCCATACGCGGCGCTTCGAGATCCCGCTGATCGGCGTCGCCTCTCGCCCCGAGTCGACCCTGCTGCGGCAGGCGGACGTGGCCCTGGTGCTGCCCGCAGCGGCCGAGGCCTGCGGCAGCGGCATCGTGCCCACGACCTCCACCACCATGACGCTGGCGCTTGGCGATGCCTTGGCAGTCGCGCTGATGGAGCACCGGCAGTTCACGCCCGAACATTTCCGCACCTTCCATCCCGGCGGCAAGCTGGGCGCGCGGCTGGCCAAGGTGGGCGACCTGATGCACCGCGACATGCCGCTGGTGGCGGAGGGTGCGCCGATGGCGGATGCGCTGCTGGTCATCAGCCAGAAGGGTTTCGGCGTGACCGGCGTGACCGACAAGGCCGGGCACCTGACGGGCATCATCACCGATGGCGACCTGCGCCGCCACATGGACGGCCTGCTGGACCACTGCGCGGCCGAGGTGATGACCCCCGGTCCCCGCGTGATCGCCCCGGATGCCCTGGCCGAATCGGCCCTGGCGCAGATGCAGGACCGCAAGATCACCTGCCTGTTCGTCGTGGCCGACGGCCTGCCGCAGGGGATCCTGCATATCCACGACTGCCTTCGCGCCGGGATCGCCTGAGCCATGAACCGCACTCGCATCGTCCGCTGGCTGCGCGTGCTGCTGCCGCTGGCGGCCCTTGCGATGCTGTCCACGCTGTTCCTGTTCTCGCGCGGGGGGGACAGCGTATCGCAGATCCCCTATGCCGATGTGGAGGCCGAGGCGAGGGCCCGCGACCCGCGCCTGGTGGCGCCCGAATATGCGGGCGTGACGGATGACGGGGCCAGCCTGACCCTGCGCGCGACCGAGGCCGCGCCGGGCGGCGATGCGAAGGGCGGCGGCACGGCCCGCGACCTGCGGCTGGACTGGCAGCGCCCGGACGGGCTGCGCGCCGACCTGACCGCGCCCCAGGCCGGGCTGGCGGATGGCGCGATCCGGCTGGGCGGCGGGGTGCGCATGACGACCTCGACCGGATGGACGCTGGACGCCGCCAGCGTCGAGGCCGCGACCGACCGATCCCGCATCGCCGCCGAGGAGGGAGTGGAGGCCCAAGCGCCGTTTGGCACCCTGTCGGCGCAGCGGATGGAGCTTGTGCCGGACGGGGACAAGAATGCTTCGATCTTGAATTTCTCGGGCGATGTCCGTCTGATATACCAGCCCTGACCCATCGAAGGACAAGCCGATGCTGCGCCCCCTGCTGACAGCCCTGATCCTGGCCGCCGCCCCGGCTGTCGCGCAGAACGTGAGCTTCGGGGGGATGCGCGCCGATACCAAGGCCCCGGTCGAGGTCGCGGCCGACAACCTGTCGGTCAACCAGGCCGATGGCAGCGCGGTCTTTACCGGCAATGTGGTGATCGGCCAGGGCGAGATGCGCCTGTCCGCCGACACGGTGACGGTGATCTATGCCGAGGGCGGGCAAAGCCGCATCCGCTCGCTGGACGCCAAGGGAAACGTGACGCTGGTGTCGGGCCCGGACGCGGCCGAGGCGCAGGCCGCGACCTATGACGTGGAATCGGGCAATGTCACGCTGACCGGCGACGTGGTGCTGACGCAAGGCGGCAACGTGCTGACGGGCGACAAGATGCTGGTGAACCTGGGCTCGGGCACCGCGCAGGTCCAGGGCCGGGTGCGGTCCGTCCTGCAGCCGGGCGGCAACTGATGCGGGGGGCGCAAGCGCGAACGGGCGACGGGCTGAAGGTCCGGGGCTTGCGCAAGTCCTATCGCAACCGCCCGGTGATCCGCGACGTGTCCGTCGATTTGGCGCGCGGAGAGGTCGTGGCCCTGCTGGGTCCGAACGGATCGGGCAAGACCACCTGCTTCTACTGCATCGCGGGCCTTGTGCCGCCCGATGCGGGGCAGGTGCTGATCGACGGGCAGGACGCCACGCGGCTGCCGATGTTCCGGCGTGCGCGGATGGGCATCGGCTATCTGCCGCAGGAAATGTCGATCTTTCGCGGGCTGACGGTCGAACAGAACATCATGGCCGTGCTGGAGGTCGTCCACGAGGATCCCCGCCACCGTCGCGACCGCCTGGAGGAGCTGCTGGGCGATTTCTCCATCGGCCATCTGCGCGGCGCGCCTGCGCTGGCGCTGTCGGGTGGCGAACGCCGCAGGGCGGAAATCGCGCGCTGCCTGGCGTCCGACCCCAGCTTCCTGCTGCTGGACGAACCCTTCGCGGGCGTCGATCCCATCGCCGTGGGCGAGATCCGGGGCCTTGTCCACGACCTGAAGTCGCGCGGCATCGGCGTGCTGATTACCGACCACAACGTGCGCGAGACGCTGGGCATCGTGGACCGCGCCTATATCCTGCATGACGGGCATGTGCTGATGTCGGGCAGCACCGAGCAGATCGTCGCCGATCCCAAGGTGCGCGAGGTTTATCTGGGCGAAGGCTTCCGCCTGGCCTGATTCCGAAATCGGCTCGCGCGAATGTGCGTGCCGGTTGACAGAACCGATCCGCTGTCACCAGATTGATTCATGCGGGTTTGGCAGGAACCCCAACCCGCCGCTTCCGTTTCCGCCCTGTGCCGGCAGACGGGCCGGCGCATGGCAAGACGGGCAACCGAGAGGAAAGACGATGCGCTATACCATCAGCGGAAAACAGATCGACATCGGCGATGCGCTTTCGACGCATGTGAAGACGCAAGTGGGCGAAACGGTCGGCAAGTATTCCCAGCGTCCCACGGATGCCACGATCACCTTCTCGAAGGATGCCCACCAGTTCATGTGCGACGCCGTGGTGCATCTGTCCACCGGCCTGAACGTGACCGCCCGTGGCGCCGCCACCGAGATCTATGCCGCCTTCGAGGCCTGCCGCGAGAAGATGGACAAGCAGCTTCGCCGCTACAAGCGCCGCCTGAAGGATCACCACAAGGACAGGTCCGAGCCGGTTGAATTCGCCCAGGCCGGCATGTATGTGCTGGCCGCTGACGAGGATGAATGGGAAGCGCAGGACAGCGGCCTGCAGCCCATCATCATCGCCGAGATGGAGACCCGCGTGCCGACCCTGTCAGTTGGCGACGCGGTGATGCAGATGGAACTTGCCGGGACGCCGCTGCTTGTGTTTCGGAACGAAAAGCACGGGGGCGTCAATGTCGTCCATCGCCGCGACGACGGCAATGTGGGATGGATCGACCCGCGCGGGAACGGCTGACGCCGCCCGACCGGACGCCTGACCGAAGAACCCAGACCGCCCCCGGCATCCTGCGCGGGGGCGCTTGAACATTGGAAAGACGAAAGCCATGCTGCTGACCGAAATCCTCAAACCGGGCGCCGTGCGTTCCCTGGGTCAGGTGACCTCGAAGAAGCGGCTGTTCCAGGAACTGGCGGAACTGGCCCATGCCGAATACGGGCTGAACGCCAGCGAGGTTCTGGACGCGCTGCAGGAACGCGAAAGCCTGGGCCCGACCGGGGTGGGGCAGGGGGTCGCGCTGCCGCATGCCCGCCTGCACGGCCTGGACCGCGTGGTGGGCCTGTTCGTGCGGCTGGAAAAGCCCCTGGATTTCGACGCGGTGGACCGCCAGCCGGTGGATCTGGTCTTCGGCCTGCTGGCGCCCGAATCCAGCGGCGTCGATCACCTCAAGGCGCTTGCGCTTGTGTCCCGCACCCTGCGCGACACCGACCTGCGCGCCAAGCTGCGCGCCAATGACGACGCGGTCAAGCTGCACGCCGTCCTGTCGGCGGCGCAGGGCATCAAGGCCGCCTAAGGGTTTTGATCGGCGCCGATTCGGGCCTATACAGGGGTCTCCACCTTGTCAGGAGGCCGAAGATGACCAAGCCGATCAGCGACAGGCCCGAGGAAAAGGGCACCATCCGCCTGCGCGAATTCACCCGCCAGGACCGGGAATCGGGCATTCACCCGGCGATCATGGCGCTGCGGGCGCGCCCGCAGACGCGCGGCGAGGTGAACCGCAAGGCCGTGGAATACGCCCGGATCGAACGCGGGCATATGAGCTAGGAAGCGGCAGGCGGGGTTAGGCCGCCCGGGAAGGGCGGCCTTTTCATGACGGGGCGATGCGCCGGAATGCGGCGGTAAAGAAAAAGGCGGCAACGATCATCGCCATGCCGCCAAGGACATGGGCCTGGACGCCCTGCCCGGCGGTCCCGGCCTCTGCCGCAAGCAGAAGCACATGTTGGCGTCCAGTCCGAAGGGCGCCGCGCGGGGATGGCTGCGCAGGAGGGCGCCTGCCGCGATGGAGGGCAGCGCCAGCAGCAGCGCCATTCCGGCGGGATCGGGCAGGGCCGCATCCATCCCGCGATAGATCAGGGCGGCGGCCACGCCGATCGCGGCTCCGATGGGCATATGGTTCAGGATCGGCGCTGGGTTGCGGCTCGAGGCGATCAGCAGGCTGAAGACACAAAGCGACAGGGCGATGCCAAGACCCGCAGGCCCGCCCATCAGGTGCAGCAGGATGCCGCCCAGCAAGGCGGTTGCCGCTGCGATCATGCCCCGATGCAAGACAACCCGGACGGGGGGCGCTGCCAACGGCCGGGGGTCCGACGGGCGCGGCGGCGTGAAGGGGAAGGTAAAGGCGGTCACCGCCACCACGCCGATGATGGTGCAGATCAGCCGCCCCTGCGCCAATGCCAGGGCATCGACGGCATGATCCAGCGCCGGGACCACGATCACCGCCACGGTGATCGCCGCCAGCAGCACGCCATAGCTGTAGACCGTTCCGATGGAATAGGCCGCCGCCGCGCCAAGGCCGCCTGTCAGCGCCAGCGCCGCGATCCTGGCGGAAGGGTCGGGCAGGGCGATGAGAATCCACCAGCCGAGCGCGGCGCCCAGGGCGGTTCCCGCCACCCGCAAGACGGCGCGCAGCACGAGATCCTGGCGAAAGGGCTGTGCCACGACCCAGACAGGCATGGCCGCCCAGAACGGGCTGGGCAGTCCCATCAGAACGGCAACCGTCAGCGCCGCCGAGGCCGCGGCGCCAAGCTGCAAGGCCCGGAAGATCCAGAAGGGCGCTTTCATGGACAGGCCTGCGGTGAAAGGGCCGCCTTGCGGCGACCCGTGGCGGCAATCAGGCCCGCACCAGGCGCTCGTAATCTTCGCTGATCTTCCGCGTGGTCTGGCCCACCTGGAAATGCCAGTCGCCGATCTGCCCGACCGGGGTGACCTCGGCCGCCGTTCCGGTCAGGAAGCATTCCTGGAAATCCTCCAGCTCCTCGGGGCGGATGCGGCGTTCGTGGACCGTGGTGCCGCCATCCTTCAGCATCTGGATGATCGTCTGGCGGGTGATGCCGTTCAGGAAGCGGTCGGCAAGCGGGGTGTGGACCTCTCCGTCCTTGATGAAGAAGATGTTGGCGCCGGTCGCCTCGGCCACATAGCCTTCCCAATCCATGAACAGCGCGTCCGAACAGCCCTTCGCCTCGGCGGCGTGCTTGGACATGGTGCAGATCATGTAAAGGCCCGCGGCCTTCGCGGCGGTCGGGATCGTTTCCGGGGAGGGGCGCTTCCACTTGGCCACGTCCAGTTTCGCGCCCTGCCACTTGGCATCGCCGTAATAGCTGCCCCATTCCCAGGCGGCCACCGCCATGCGGACCTTGTTGCGCGCCGCCGACACGCCCATGTCGGGGCCCGAGCCGCGCCACATCACCGCGCGGACATAGGCGTTGTCAAAGCCGTTGGCCTTCAGCACGGCCTCCTTCGCGGCGTCGATTTCGGCGGCGGAGTAGGGCGATTCCATGTCCAGCAGGCGGGCCGATTCGATCAGCCGCAGCGAATGTTCGTGGCCCTTGAAGATCTTGCCGTCATAGCAGCGCTCACCCTCGAAGACCGAGCTTGCGTAATGCAGGGCGTGGGTCAGGATATGCACATTCGCGTCGCGCCAATCGACCAGTTCGCCATCCATCCAGATCTTGCCGTCGCGATCGTCATATGCCGCCGTCATCGTTCTTCTCCAATCACTATCCCGGATTTTTCGATTCTTGCGCGGGTCGCCGAGGATCGGCCCTTTTGTTGCGCGAAGCCCTTGACGGCTAGCAATCGAATCTTGGAAAGTCAACATCGCTGTCCTATCAGGGGGCAGGGGCGAAAGGGGTGGCAAATGGCCGAAACGCTGCGCGTTCATACCATGGTGGGCGAGGATCTGCTGTTCCTGACCGACGACCAGATTCGTCGCGGGATCGAGGCGATGTTCTTCGCCTATCGCGCCTTCACGGCCGATCCCGACCTGATCCTGGCCGACATGGATTATGGCCGCGCCCATCACCGCGCGCTGCATTTCATCCACCGCGATCCGGGGCTGACCGTCACGTCGCTGCTGGCGGTTCTGGGCGTGACCAAGCAGTCGCTGAACCGGGTGCTGCGTACGCTGATCGAGGACGGGTTGGTCGAAAGCCGCGTGGGCCGCCGCGACCGGCGCGAACGGCTGCTGTTCCTGACCGACAAGGGCACCGCCCTGGAACGCCGGTTGTCCGAGGCGCAGCGGGCGCGGATGCGGCAGGCCTATCGCGCGGCGGGCCCGCAGTCGGTGGCGGGCTTTCGTCAGGTGCTGGAGGCGATGATGGACCCCGAGACGCGGGCACAGTATCAGTCGATGAAGGATCTGCCCGAATAAAGGCCCGCCATGAGCCAGAACGATGCCCATCTGCTGATCGTCGATGACGACGAACGCATCCGCGCGCTGCTGGGCCGGTTCCTGCGCAAGAACGGCTTTCTGGTGACGGGGGCGCGCGATGCGGCCCAAGCCCGCCGTCTGCTGGCCGGGCTGGAATTCGACATGATCGTTCTGGACGTGATGATGCCGGGCGAAGACGGCTTCGCCCTGACCCGCAGCTTGCGCGAAACGCTGACCACGCCGATCCTGCTGCTGACCGCGCGGGGCGAGACAGAGGACCGCATCACGGGGTTGGAGGTCGGCGCGGACGATTACCTGCCCAAGCCCTTCGAGCCGCGCGAATTGCTGCTGCGCATCAACGCGATCCTGCGCCGCATCCCCGCGCCCGAGGTGCATCAGCCCAAGTTCCTGACGCTGGGGGCGCTGCGCTACGACCTCGACAAGGGCGAATTGTGGCAGGGCGAGAATCACCTGCGCCTGACCGGCACCGAACAGGCGCTGCTGCGCCGCCTTGCCGCCAGCAAGGGCGAGCCCGTCAGCCGCGCCGACCTGATCGAGGATCTGGGCCGTGGCGGCGCGGGGGACGAGGCCGAGAATTCCGAACGCGCCATCGACGTGCAGATCACCCGCCTGCGCCGCAAGATCGAGCCCGACCCGCGCGAGCCGCGTTTCCTGCAGACCGTGCGCGGCACGGGCTACATGCTGGTGGTGGACTAGGGCGTGGAGCGGCTGACCTGGCAAGGAATCGACCTTGACGCGGATACCGCGCTTGCGCTGCTGGAATGGCAGGCCGAGATGGGCGTGGACGAACCCGTGGGGGATGCCCCCGTGGACCGCTTCGACCTGGCGGCGCGGCTGGATGCCCCTGCGCCGCCCCCGCCCGCACCCGCCGTCCTGCGGCTGGAGCCCGAGGACGACGGCCTGCCCGCCCGCGTGGCCCAGGCCGAACGACTGGCGGCGGGGGCCGACACGCTGGACGCGCTTGCCGCCGCGCAGGAGGGATTTGACGGGATCGAGCTGAAGAAGGGCGCGCGCAATTTCTGCTTTGCGGACGGCAATCCGGCGGCGCGCGTCCTGATCCTGGGCGAGGCGCCGGGGGACGAGGAGGACCGCCAGGGCCGCCCCTTCGTGGGCCGCGCCGGGCAGTTGCTGGACCGGATGTTCGATGCCATCGGCCTGTCGCGCCGCGCGGTCGATGCGGAAAAGGCGCTGTATATCACCAATGTCCTGACCTGGCGCCCGCCCGGCAACCGCGACCCGCAGCTCGACGAGATTGCGATGAGCCTGCCTTTCGTCCGCCGTCACATCGAACTGGCCGCGCCCGACCTGATCGTGCTGATGGGCAACATCGCCTGCGATGCGGCCATCGGGCGGCGCGGCATCCTGCGGCTGCGCGGGAACTGGACCGAAGCCTTTGGCCGTCCCGCCCTGCCCATGACGCACCCGGCCTATCTGCTGCGCAATCCCCCCGCCAAGCGCGAGGCCTGGGCGGATCTGTTGTCGCTGTCGGCGCGGCTGGACGGGCGCTGACAGGCCGCAGGGGTGGCAAGGTGCGTGTGAACGCGCCCCTATCCCGCGCAGCCCCGCATCTCGATCGCGCCCTGATCGTCGATCAGGGTGAAAACCAGATCCTGCGCGGGCAGGTCAAATGGCGCCGCCTTGGAGGGAACCACATCGGCGGTCAGGATCGTCTTGTCCTGTGCCCTCTGGATGTCCGTGCTGGACACCCAGGCCTCGCTGCCCGCCAGTTCGATGGCGGCCAGCGTGACGGGGCGGGGCAGGGTGGCGGTGACGCGCATCCCGTCCTCGATCGGCTGGACCGCGCAATCGGGACGATCAGGGGCGGGCTCGGGCTCCTGGTCCATCGCGGCCTGGATCACCGGGTCGGGCGCGGCGCCGGGCGCATCGGCCCGCAGCGCGACATGGGCCGGGACGCAGATGTCCTTGCACAGCCCGAAATCCACCGACACCGCCAGATCGACCGGCTGGCCGGGATCGGCGGGCGCGGCGGTGAAGGGCAGCACCAGGCGGTCGTGATAGCCAAGCGCAAGGCCGTCGCCCGATGGAACCGCCTGCGGCGCGGGCCAGTGCAGCGCGACATGGTCCAGATTCGCCGATGCCGTCCAGTCGAAGACCGGCGGCAAGCCGCTGTCGCCGGGGCTGCGCCAATAGGTCTTCCATCCGGGTTCAAGCTGGAACTCGAGGGCGGCAATGCGGCTTCCGTCTGGCTGGAGCCAACCGGGCAGGATGCGCGCGCCTGTCAGGCCGGGCGGGCCTTCGGCCGCCAGCGGCAGCGCCGAAAGGCCAAGGCAGGCCAGAGAACAGGCGAGGGAAAGGGTGATGCGGAACATGGTCCATGGGTAGCGGTTGCCTGACTGGGAATGAAGTCACAAAGCCGCGCGGCACTTGCAACAAGACGCCCGAAGCCCGATCTAACAAGGAAAGGAGACCAGATGAGCAGCACCTCTGATGCCTATGGCCGCAGCCCCGAACGCCGCCTTTCCGGCGATGACGGGCAGACCAATCTGACCGGCAAGGTCTTGATCGCCATGCCGGGCATGGCCGATCCGCGCTTCGAACGCTCGGTCGTGCTGGTCTGCGCGCATACGGATGAAGGCGCCATGGGGCTGGTGCTGAACCGTCCCCTGCCGGAGATCGACTTCGGCGATCTTCTGGAACAGCTTGGCATCGAAAGCGACGCGACCGCCCGGCGGATCGAGGTGCGCTTCGGCGGGCCGGTCGAACCGGGGCGCGGCTTCGTGCTGCACAATGTCCCCGAACATGGCGACGACCCCGAAGGGCGGCTGCGCATCGGCCGGACCCTGGCGATGACCACCACGCGCGACATCCTGGAGGATCTGGCCCATGGCCATGGCCCCGCATCCGCCGTTCTGGTGCTGGGTTATGCGGGCTGGGGGCCGGGCCAACTGGAATCCGAGATGCTGCAGAACGGCTGGCTGACCGGCGACGGGGCCGAAGACCTGATCTTCGGCGCCGATCACCATGACAAATGGCAAAGCGCGCTGCGCGCCCAGGGCATCGACCCGTCCCTGCTCTCCGCCGCGGCGGGCCGCGCCTGAACGCCGCCTATTCGGCGGCGCTGCGTTTCGGCAGCACCCAGTTCGGGCGCGGGAAGTGGCAGGTATAGCCGTTGGGGAAGCGTTCCAGGTAATCCTGATGTTCCGGCTCGGCTTCCCAGAAATCCCCCACGGGTTCCAGTTCCGTCACCACGCGCCCCGGCCACAGGCCCGATGCGTTGACATCGGCAATGGTTTCCTCGGCCACACGCTTCTGGTCGTCGTTCGCATAGTAGATGGCGGAGCGATAGCTGGGGCCGATGTCGTTGCCCTGCCGGTTCGGCGTGGTGGGGTCGTGGATCTGGAAGAACACCTCCAGCAGCTTGCGATAGCTGAGGATGGAGGGGTCGAAGATCACCTCGATCCCCTCGGCATGGTTGCCGTGGTTGCGATAGGTGGCATTCGCGACCTCGCCGCCCGTATAGCCCACGCGCGTGGAAATCACGCCGGGCAGGCGGCGGATCAGATCCTGCATCCCCCAGAAGCAGCCGCCCGCAAGAACCGCCCGTTCGCTCATCGTGCCGCCTCCTCGACCTGGCTCAGATACTGGCCATAGCCCTCGGCCTCCATCCGGTCGCGCGGCACGAAGCGCAGCGAGGCCGAGTTGATGCAATAGCGCAACCCGCCCGCCTCGCGCGGGCCGTCGGGGAAGACATGGCCCAGGTGGCTGTCGCCGTGTTTCGAGCGGACCTCGGTGCGCACCATGCCATAGGACACGTCGCGGTGTTCGGTCACGGTGTCGTCGATGGGCTTGGTGAAGGCCGGCCAGCCGCAGCCGGAATTGTATTTTGCGGATGATGCGAACAGCGGCTCGCCCGAGACCACGTCCACATAGATGCCGGGTTCGAAATGGTGGTCGTATTCGCCGGTAAAGGCGCGTTCGGTGCCGTTTTCCTGGGTGACGCGATACTGCTCGGGCGTCAGCCGCGCCAGGGCGTCGGCGGTCTTTTCATAGGCCATGCTTGTCCTCCGCTGGTCCTTCATGGTCCCCATATGGGGGCGCAGGACCGATCCGCAAAGGTCAGCCGCAGATTGCGGCCTTCGCGGCGGCGTATTCGGCGGCCAGCCGGTCGATGCGGGTGGCGGCGGGCACGATGTCGCGGACCGCACCGATCCCCTGGCCCGACCCCCAGATCTGGCTCCAGGCCTTGGCCTTGGCCGCGCCCCCGCCGAAGTTCATGGAGGACGGATCGGCGCTGTCCAGATGGTCGGGATCCATCCCCGCCGCCCGGATCGAGGGCGCGAGGTAGTTCCCCGAAACCCCCGTGAACAGCGACGAGGTGACGATGTCGCCCGCCGCGCTGTCCACGATCATCTGCTTGTAACCCTCGGGCGCGTTTGCTTCCTCCGTCGCGATGAAGGGGCTGCCGATATAGGCCAGATCCGCCCCCATCGCCTGCGCCGCCAGCACCGCGCGCCCCGTGGCGATGGCGCCGGACAGCAGCAGGGGGCCGTCGAACCAGTCGCGGATTTCCTGGACCAGGGCAAAGGGCGACAAAGGCCCGGCATGGCCCCCCGCGCCCGCCGCGACCGCGATCAGCCCGTCCGCGCCCTTCTCGATGGCCTTTTTCGCAAACACGTTGTTGATGACATCATGCAGCGCGATGCCGCCGCAGTCATGGGCGGCCTGGTTCACCTCGACCCGCGCGCCCAGGGACGTGATCCAGATCGGCACCCTGTGGCGGTGGCAGAGCTCGATGTCGCGTTCCAGCCGGGCATTGCTGCGATGGACGATCTGGTTGACGGCAAAGGGCGCCGCGGGCCGGTCCGGGTTGGCCTGGTTGTGGCGGTCCAGTTCCTCGCTGATGCGCGTCAGCCAGGCGTCCAGCAGGGGCGGCTCGCCTTCCTTTTCGCGCGCGTTCAGCGCCGGGAAGCTGCCGACGATGCCTGCCTTGCATTGCGCGATCACCAGGTCCGGCCCCGAGACGATGAACATGGGCGAGGCCACGACGGGAATGCGCAGGTTGGACAGGATGGGGGGCAGCATGGGATCCTCCGTTTGCGGCACGATGGCGCCGGGGCAAGCCTGTCGCAAGCCATGACGCGGCGGAAAAACCGCCTTGAAGATGGACCCAACATGCTTTCCAGATCGTTAAGACCATTGATTTTGTTGCAAAGGAGAGTGCGCGCCGATGCAGCCGCTTGCCCCGAACCTTCCCCCTCTGCCCGCCAATGCCGCCCTGTTCCTTGATTTTGACGGCTGCCTGGTCGAGATCGCGCCCCGTCCCGATCTGGTGGCGGTCCCGGCGGGCCTGCCGCAGCGGCTGGCGCGGCTGCATGACCGGTTGGGCGGGGCGGTGGCCTTGGTCTCGGGGCGCGACATCGCCGACCTGCGGTCCTGGCTGCCGGATTTTCCGGGCGCGGTGGCGGGCAGCCACGGGGCGGAACTGTCGCTGGATGGGCAGGTGATCCAGAAGACGCACGCTGTCGATCTGGACGTGGCCGCGCTGCACCGCGCCGCCGCTGACGCCGTGGCGGACAGCCCCGCGATCCTGGTCGAACGCAAGCCCCATGGCGTCGCCCTGCATTACCGCGCGGACCCGTCTCTGCGCGTGGTGGTCGAGGAGGTGATGCAGCAACTGGCCGATGCCCATCCCGAGATGGTCCTGCAGCCTGCCAAGATGGCGGTGGAACTGCGCCCCAGTGGCACCGGCAAGGATGGCGCCCTGGACCGGCTGATGGCGCTGCCGCCCTTTGCGGGCCGGGAGCCCGTCTATGCCGGGGACGACCTGACGGACGAGGTGGCGATGGCCCGTGCCCAGGCCTTGGGCGGATGGGGCATCAAGATCGGAGAGGGCGAGACGGTGGCCCGTTACCGCCTGCCCAACCCCGCCGCCCTGGCCCGCTGGCTGGATGGTGCCTTGGCGGAGGCCAACTGATGGCGCGTCTGGTTGCCGTTTCGAACCGCATCCCGTTGGGCGACAACCCTTCCGGCGGTCTGGTCGTCGCGCTGGAGGACGCGTTGCGCACATCCGGCGGGCTGTGGGTCGGCTTTTCGGGCGAGACGGTCGAGGAACCGTCGGACGACCTGGCCTTCCACGAAGGCGCGGGTTTCGGGCGGGCCTCCTTCGATCTGACGGCCGAGGATCACGACAGCTATTACCTGGGCTATTCCAATTCGGTCCTGTGGCCGGTCTGCCATGCCCGCGCGGACCTGATGCGGATCCAGCCGGAATATCTGGAAGGCTATCGCCGGGTGAACGAACGCATCGCCCGGATGCTGGTCCCGCATCTGCGTCCCGACGACCGCATCTGGGTGCAGGATTACCAGCTTTTCCCCCTGGCGCAGGAATTGCGCAGGCTGGGGGTCACGGCGCCCCTTGGGCATTTCCTGCACATCCCCTTTCCCGGCCCGACCGACTGCGCGACCCTGCCCAACCCGGACGAACTGTTCACCTGGCTGTCCCATTACGATCTGGCAGGTTTCCAGGCGCAGCGGGATCTGGAGAATTTCGCCGCAAGCGCACGCAGCCTGTCGGACTTTGCGCAGCTTTCCGACAACCGCTTCCGCATCGACGGGCGCGACATGCAGGCGGGCGTCTTTCCCATCGGCATCGACGCCGAGGCCTTCATCGCCGAGGCAGAGGCCGCGCGCGAGGAAGACCGGATGCGCAGCGTGACCCATGCGCAGATGATGATCGGGGTGGACCGGCTGGATTACTCCAAGGGCATTCCGCAGCGGTTCCGGGCCTTCCAGGCGCTGCTGGACAGTGATCCCGACCTGACCGAGCAGGTGATGCTGCTGCAGATCGCCCCGCCCACGCGGGAATCCGTCGATGCCTATCAACAGATCCGCGAGGAAACCGAACATCTGGCGGGCCGCATCAACGGCCAGTTCGCGACCGTCAACTGGACGCCCATCCGCTTCATCCACCGTCCGATCCCGCGCAATGAATTGGCGGGCCTTTACCGGCAGGCGCGCATCGGTCTGGTGACGCCCTTGGCCGACGGGATGAACCTGGTGGCCAAGGAATATGTCGCGGCCCAGGATCCCGCCGACCCCGGCGTGTTGATCCTGTCGCGCTTTGCCGGCGCCGCCGAACAGATGCAGGATGCGCTGATCGTCAACCCCCATGACCCCAGCGAGATGGCCCAGGCCATGCGCCAGGCCATCGACATGCCCTTGGAGGAACGCCAGGCGCGCCATGCCGCCCTGCTGCGCTGCGTGGTGGAGCGCGATGTCGGCTGGTGGTCGAGGGCCTATCTGGAGGCCTTGGCGCAGGCGCGGGCCTGACGGCAGGGTGCGGGGGGCACGAAGCCCCCGCCCGTCATCTCAACGCGCCGAAAGCAGTTCCGGCACGGACAGCAGGACGAATTCGTTGTCCGCCGCCTTGCCGATCTCTCGCCCGCCCGAGAAGGGCAGGTTGTTGTCGTTGGCGACCAGGATATGCGTGTCGTCCACGCGGGCCACGTCCTCGATGGTGAAGAAGGGGAAGGTGAAGGTGCCGTCGGTGGCCACGCCCGCAGGGGCCTTGCCATCAGGATCGGCGATGTCCAGCAGATCGACATGGCCGATGCGGCGGATGAAGCCGTCGGCGTCCGTGCTGGCGGTATCGACCAGTACCACGTTCTTGACACGCGCGGGCTGCGGATAGCAGGCGGATTGATCCTCCGCGCCCTCGGCGCAGGCGCGCGCGGCATCCCCCTCGCCATTGTCGCGCTCGATCACCAGGGCGCGGGTTTCGTCGATGAAGTTGAAATCACCGATGGCCGTCGCGCCCTCCGACAGCCAGAAGCGGAAGCTGTCGCCGGTCCAGTCGCCCGCCGCCGTGTCAAAGGTCATCACGCGCAGGAAGTCGCCCTCGGGCTGGCCCCCCTTGCCCAGCAGCGGCTTTTCCAGCATGGCCCACAGCAGGTTCGTGCCGGGCTGCAGCGCCATGCCTTCGTAGCCGCCGGACCGCTGGACGCGGAAGTCCACGCCCGGCTGGGCCGGCACGACGACGCCTGGCGTGTCGGGGCCCGCCAAGGCCTCGCCATCCAGCATGGTCTGGTGGACCGACAAGACCCGGCCGTCGCGCGCGACGCGCAGGATGAAGGGGCCGAATTCATCCCCGATCCACAATTCGTCGTTCAGGAACTGGATGCTTTCGGGATCGAAATCGGCGCCGGTCAGATAGCGGCTGTCCGTCCCTTCATTGGCGATGCGGAAGGGCACCTTGCGGTCGGGATCGCGCAGGAACACGGTTTCCTGCCGCGTCACGCGGCCGCTGGTGAAATCCGGCTGCATTCGGTGGAAGAACAGCATCGCGTCGGGGCTGTTGATCTTGCTGCCGAAACCGTTGTCCGTCAGGGCGAACCAACCGCCATCCTCGGCCCGGTTCATGGCAAGCCCCGACATGCCCTGCACCGGCTGGCCGATGAAGGGCAGCGAGATGCCCGTCTTGTGCCCGCCATAGGCCGGGCCCACATCGCCCTCGACCGACATGGGATCTTCGTTCCGCTGCTTGCCGGTGAACTTGCCCGATACCCACAGATCGCGCGGGGCGTCAGCGGGCGGCGTCACCATCGTGAAGGCGGGCAGGGTGGCGTGGCCTGCCAGGGTGGCGGGAAACACCTCCTCGGACAGGGCGGGGGCGGCGGTGGAACAGGCCAGCAGGGCAAGGATAAGGCGCATTGGTCGGAGTCCTTCGTTTCGTCACGAAGCCGACCCGTTAAGGCGCGAAGATGACAGCCACGCGGCGGGGATGTGGCGGTCGGATGACGCCGCTACTTGCGCCGGTCCTGGTCCGGCGCGCCTTGCACCCGCGCGATCCGCTTGGCCATCGCCAGCGACTTGCGCCGGTGATAGCGCCGTACGACCGGGATCGTCAGGTAATAGGACGCCACCGCCGCGACCCCGCCCAGGACCGCGCCGCCCGCGGCATAGGGCAGGAAAATCTCGTGCCAGAACTCGGACAGCCCGCTCCAACTGGTGGGGCCGGGGCCGAAGGCCGAGATGACGTTGTGCCAGGTCTCGGCCGTCGCATGGGCGAATTCGCGAAAGATCACCTGCGGCGACATGTCGCCCGGCAGGCCCAGCAGCGTCCGCCCCAGCCCGACGGATGCCAGCGCGATGAAGGGCGTCGTCAGCGGGTTGCCCGTGAAGGTGCCCACGAAGGCCGCCAGCACATTGCCCCGGATCGCCAGCGACACCAGGGCCGCGACGATGAAGTGGAAGCCGTGCAGGGGCGAGAAGGACAGGAACACCCCCGCCGCCATGCCGCGCGCGATGCGGTGCGGCTGGTCGGGCAGGCGGCGCAGGCGGTGCCACAGATAGGTGGTCGAGCGTCGGAACCCGCCCGGAGGATAGACGAATTCGGTGGCCACTTGCCCATAGCTGCGCGGTTTGCTGCGCTTGAACACGAATGCGATCCCCCCGGCCTACCGAATGCGACAGCCCGCGTCAGGGTTTCATCGCAACGTCGCGGATGCGCGCGACCTGGGCCACGTCGCTTTCCGCTTCCAATGCGGTCAGCAGGTTGTGCAGATGTTCCTGATCGCGCAACTCGACCTCGATCCCGATGCGGTAGAAGTCGGGCTTGCGGTCGATGAATTCAAGGTTCGAGATATTGGCCCCCTGCGCGCCGATCAAGCTGCAGATGCGGCCCAGGACGCCCGCGTCATGGCGGATCGTCAGGCTCAGCAGGGTGGAATAGGCAGCCGGATGGCGGCCCGCGCGCCATTGGACATCGACCCAGCGGTCGGGGCTGTCCTCGAACTCCGCCAGCACGGGGCAGTCGATGGCATGGATGACCACGCCCTTGCCGCGATAGGTGATGCCGACGATGCGTTCGCCCGGCAGGGGGTTGCAGCAGGGGGCGCGCTTGAAATCGGCATCGGCCTCGACCCCGGCGAAGGGGCGGGCGCCGTCGATCTCGTCCTGGTGGGCGGCCAGGTCGGGCCAGAGAACCTGCAGCACCTCCTTGGCGGAGTTTTCCGCGCTGCCGATGCGGGCCAGCAACTCGTCCCCGTCGGCCAGGCCCATCTGCCGGGCGGCGGTGCGCAGCGCCTTGTCCGTGACCTTGCGGCCCACATGTTCGAAGCTGACGCGGACCAGTTCGCGGCCCAGGCGGATGAAGCGGTCGCGGTCCTCCTCGCGCAGGGAGCGGCGGATCGCGGCCTTGGCGCGGCCGGTCACGACGATGTCCAGCCAGGTCGATTGCGGCCGCTGCCCCGAGGCCGAGATGATGTCCACCGACTGGCCGTTCTTCAGCCGCGTCCACAGCGGCACGCGGATCCCGTCCACCTTGGCGCCGACGCAGGAATTGCCCAGGCGGGTGTGGATCGCATAGGCGAAATCGACCGGCGTCGCGCCCTTGGGAAGCTGGATCACGTCGCCCTTGGGCGTGAAGCAGAAGACCTGGTCCTGGTACATCTCCAGCTTGACGGCTTCCAGGAACTCGTCGTGGTTCTCGCCCTCGAAACGGTCGGTCAGGCTGTCGATCCATTCGGCGGGATCGACGGCGAAGGGGTTCTTGGTGCGCACGCCGTCGCGATAGGCCCAGTGGGCGGCGACGCCTGCCTCGGCCACCTCGTGCATCTGGCGGGTGCGGATCTGCACCTCGACCCGCTTGCCGTCACGGCCCGATACGGTGGTGTGGATCGAGCGGTAGCCGTTCGATTTGGGCTGGCTGATGTAATCCTTGAACCGCCCCGGCACCGCGCGCCAGCGGTGATGAATCACGCCAAGCGCGCGATAGCAGTCCATCTCGGACCGGGTGATGATGCGGAAGCCATAGATGTCGGACAGGCGCGAGAAGGCAAGCTGCTTTTCCTGCATCTTGCGCCAGACGGAAAAGGGCTTCTTGGCGCGGCCGAAGACCGTTGCCTCAAGCCCCTCGCGTTCCAGTTCGATGCGGATATCGGCGGTGATCTGGCCGATGATGTCTCCCGAATCGCGTTGCAGGCTGACGAAGCGGCGGATGATGGAATTGCGCGCCTCGGGGTTGATGACCTTGAAGGCCAGATCCTCCAGCTCCTCGCGCATCCATTGCATGCCCATCCGGCCCGCCAGCGGCGCGAAGATGTCCATCGTCTCGCGCGCCTTCTTGACCTGCTTTTCAGGACGCATGGAGCGGATGGTGCGCATATTGTGCAGCCGGTCGGCCAGCTTGACCAGGATCACCCGCAGGTCGCGCGACATGGCCATGAACAGCTTGCGGAAATTCTCGGCCTGCTTGGACTGCGCGCTGGACAGTTCCAGGTTGGTCAGCTTGGTCACGCCATCGACCAGTTCCGCGATCTCGGTCCCGAAGGTCGCGGCCAGTTCCTCCTTGGTGGAACGGGTATCCTCGACCGTGTCGTGCAGAAGGGCGGTGACGATGGTGGCGTCGTCCAGCCGCATTTCCGTCAGGATGGCGGCGACGGCGATCGGGTGGGTAAAGTAAGGCTCGCCCGAATGGCGGAACTGGCCTTCGTGCATCCGCATCCCGTATTCATAGGCATCGCGGATCAGGGTGGCGTTGCAGCGCGGGTTGTAGTTGCGGACAAGCGCCAGAAGGTCTTCGACGTCGATCATGTCCCTGCCGAAGACCTCGTTCCTCAATGCCTCAACGCTGGTTGGCTTCCAGCATCATGCGCAGCATCCGTTCCTCGGATTCCTCGTCGGCGGGCTTGGGGCGGTCGATTTCCGCGCCCAGCAGCAGGGCCATCGCGTCTTCTTCCGGCTCATCGACCTCGATCTGGGTCTGGGTCGATTCGATCATGCGCTCGCGCAGCTCGTCCACGGGCTGCGTTTCCTCGGCGATCTCGCGCAGGGCGACGACCGGGTTCTTGTCGTTGTCGCGGTCCACGGTGGGGGCGCTGCCCGCGGCGATTTCGCGCGCGCGATGCGAGGCCAGCATGACCAGATCAAAGCGGTTCGGGACCTTGTCGACGCAGTCTTCAACCGTTACGCGGGCCATGTCTCACCTGTGCAGTTGCGAATCGGATATCCGGGCGAAACCGAGGATGTGGACGCCGCAAGCAGAAATGTCAAGGCTTGGACAGCCCCTGGCCCAAGGGCAGCGGCACCATTCCCGACAAGGCGTCGGGGCCAAGTTCCGCCAGCATCCGCGACACGGTCTTTCCCGTCAAGGGGTGGCGCCAGCCGGGCGCGATCTCGGCCAGGGGGGCCAGCACGAAGCCGCGGTCCTGCAGGCGGGGATGGGGCAGGATCAGGCGGTCCGGCGTTTCCACCCGCTGGCGGTCGAGGGGCAGGCCGACCCAGCGGCGCAGCATGTCGGGATCGGGCAGGATCAGGTCGTCCAGGGCGATCAGATCCAGATCCAGCGCCCGCGCCGACCAGCGGCCCGTACTGCGGTCGCGGCCAAAGCGCGCCTCGATCCCGTGCAGGCGGTCCAGCAGATCGGGCGCCGTCAGGCCGGTGCGAATCACCGCCGCCGCATTGGCATAGTCCGGTCCCGATCCGGGCGGAAAGGCCGGCGTGCGCCAGATCCGGCTGGCCGAGGCGACGGAAATGCCGTTTCCCTCATGCAGGATCAGCAGCGCATCGCGCAGCGCCTGGACGGGGTCGCCCGCGCCGGACGGCAGATTGGCGCCGAGCGCGATGATACCGAAAGACAAGTTTTCCATGGGCCCCCGTTCGTTCTATGACTAGGTTGCGGCCGGACCGATAGCGCCAACTTCCTCTTGGCGGGTCCGCGTCTTGAACGAGCAGTCCCATTGAAGGCAAGCAGAATGTTTTACAAGGATGATCGCCTGGCGATCTTCATCGACGGAGCCAATCTTTACGCCTCGGCCAAGGCCCTGGGCTTCGACATTGATTACAAGCTGTTGCGGCAGGAATTCGACCGTCGCGGCAAGCTGATGCGCGCCTATTACTACACCGCCCTGATGGAGGGAGAGGATTATTCCCCGATCCGCCCGCTGGTGGACTGGCTGCACTACAACGGCTATTGCGTGGTGACGAAGCCCGCCAAGGAATACACGGACGCGCTGGGCCGCCGGAAGGTCAAGGGCAACATGGACATCGAACTGACCATCGACGCCATGCAGCTTGCCCCCCGGCTGGACCATGCCGTGCTGTTTTCCGGCGACGGGGACTTCAAGCCCCTGATCGAGGCCCTGCAGCGCCAAGGTGTGCGCGTATCCGTGGTGTCCACCATCCGCAGCCAGCCGCCGATGATCGCGGACGACCTGCGCCGCCAGGCCGACAACTTCATCGAACTGGACGCGCTGCGCGACATCGTCGGGCGCCCGCCGCGCGAACAGCAGCCGGCCGAGGGATGAGAAGACCGCGCCCGGCCCTGCGGCCGGGCGTCGTAGAAAGGCAAGGACGCTGGCCTAGACCAGCCGCCCTTCCTCCATCGCCGCGCGCACGAAGCCCGCGAACAGCGGGGCCGGTTCAAACGGCTTGGACTTCAGTTCGGGGTGCGACTGCACGCCGATGAACCAGGGGTGGTCGGCATATTCGATCACCTCGGGCAGCTTGCCGTCGGGCGACATGCCGGAAAAGCACAGGCCCGCCTGTTCCAGTTGGTCGCGATAGGTCGCATCGACCTCATAGCGGTGGCGGTGGCGGTCCTCGATTTCCGTGGCGCCGCCATAGACTTCGCTGATCTTCGAATCCGGCGTCAGGATGGCGGTATAGGCGCCAAGCCGCATGGTGCCGCCCTTGTCGTCCGTCACCTTGCGCTGCACGGTATAGTTGCCCTGCACCCATTCCTTAAGGTGATAGACCACGGGGGTGAAGCGCGTCTTGCCCGCCTCGTGGTCGAATTCCTCGGATCCCGCGTCGGGCATCCCGGCCAGGTTGCGCGCGGCCTCGATCACGGCCATCTGCATCCCCAGGCAGATGCCCAGGTAGGGCACCTTCTTCTCGCGCGCGTATTTCGCCGCCGCCACCATGCCTTCGGTGCCGCGCTCGCCGAAGCCGCCGGGCACGATGATGCCGTGGTATCCGTCCAGCAGATGCGCGCCTTCGCCTTCCAGCTTCTCGCTGTCCACCCAGTCGGCCTTGACGCGGACGCGGTTGGCCATGCCGCCATGGGTCAGCGCCTCGGCGATGGATTTGTAGGCGTCCTCAAGCTGCGTGTACTTGCCGACCACGGCGATGTTCACCTGGCCTTCGGCATTTTCCAGCCGGTCCATCACGTCTTCCCATTTCGACAGGTCGGGACGCGGGGCGGGGCTGATCTGGAAGGCATCCAGCACGGCGCCGTCCAGGCCTGCGCGGTGATAGGCGAGCGGCGCCTCATAGATCGACTTCAGGTCATAGGCGGGGATCACGGCATCCGGGCGGACATTGCAGAACAGCGCGATCTTGGCGCGTTCCTTTTCCGGGATCGGGTGTTCGGACCGGCAGACCAGCACGTCGGGGGCAAGGCCGATGGATTGCAGTTCCTTGACGCTGTGCTGCGTGGGCTTAGTCTTCAGTTCCCCGCTGGCCGACAGATAGGGCAGCAGCGTCAGGTGCATCAGGATGCACTGGCCGCGCGGGCGTTCGTGGATGAACTGGCGGATCGCCTCGAAGAAGGGCAGGCCCTCGATGTCGCCCACGGTGCCGCCGATCTCGCACAGCATGAAATCAACCTCGTCGTCGCCGATGGCGATGAAGTCCTTGATCTCGTTGGTGACGTGCGGGATCACCTGGATGGTCTTGCCCAGGTATTCGCCGCGCCGTTCCTTTTCCAGCACGTTGGAATAGATCCGCCCGGAAGACACGCTGTCGGTCCGGCGCGCCGACACGCCCGTGAAGCGTTCGTAATGGCCCAGATCCAGGTCGGTTTCCGCGCCGTCATCGGTCACGAAGACCTCGCCATGCTCGAAGGGCGACATGGTGCCGGGATCGACGTTCAGATAGGGGTCCAGCTTGCGCAGGCGCACGGTATAGCCCCTGGCCTGCAAAAGCGCGCCCAGAGCCGCCGAGGCCAGGCCCTTGCCAAGCGAGGACACGACGCCGCCGGTGATGAAGATGTAACGCGCCATGAGGCCCCCGTGATTCTTGAAAGCGTGATTTCGCAAATTCTGAATGGTTGCGGGTCGCCCTGCGACCAGCATCACGGGAGCCAAGATATAGTCGATTCGCCCCGTGGTCGCAAGGAACCGCAAGTTGATGTGGGGCGAAAAGACGCCGCCCCCAGTTGTGGTATGACTTAGTTCGCCGGGGCCTCGGCCGGTGCCGCAGGCGTTGCCGCAGGTTCGGCCGCAGGCGGTGCCACAGGTTCGGCCGCCGGTGCCGCTGCTTCGGGCACGGCGGTATCGGCCGCAGGCGCATCCGGCGCGGGCGGGGTCAGCGGATCGCCTGCCGTCCCGGTCGAGGGTGGCGGCACATAGGCCGGAACCTGCGGCAGCGTGGATTCCTGACGGCTGGCCGGGACGCCCAACTGGTCCATGATCGAACTGTTGGACACCTGCCGCGCGGCGATGATGGTCAGCGCGATCGAGGTCACGAACAGCGCGATGCCGAAGATCCAGGTCAGCCGGGTCAGCGCGTTGGCTGCCTGGCGGCCGGTCATCACGCCGCCACCGCCGCCCATGCCAAGCCCGCCACCCTCGGACCGTTGCAGCAGCACCACCCCGGTGAGCAGCACCGCGAGGATCAGATGGATGGTCAGGACGACGTTTTCCACGGCTTTCGGCCTTTCGCTTTCGGACGCGCCTATCTAGTCATCCGGGCGGATGATGGCAAGCAGAGTAAACCCATGCCCGCGTTGATGATCCAAGGCACCGGATCGAATGTCGGAAAGTCGCTGCTGGTGGCGGGCCTGTGCCGGGCCGCGCGGCGCCGGGGGCTGTCGGTCGCGCCCTTCAAGCCGCAGAACATGTCGAACAACGCCGCCGTGACGGTGGACGGAGGAGAGATCGGCAGGGCGCAGGCGTTGCAAGCACGCGCCTGCTGGCTGGACCCCGTGGCGGACATGAACCCGGTGCTGCTGAAGCCAGAGACGGACACGGGCGCGCAGGTGATCCTGCACGGGCGCGCGGTGGCGCGGGCCGAGGCGCGCGATTACGCGGCGCTGCGTCCGCGCCTGCTGGCGGGCGTGCTGGAAAGCTTCGCGCGCCTCTCCGCCGCGCATGACCTGGTGATCGTGGAGGGCGCAGGCAGCCCGGCCGAGGTGAACCTGCGCCCCCGCGACATCGCCAACATGGGCTTCGCGCGGGCCGCTGGCGTGCCGGTGGTCTTGGCAGGCGACATCGACCGGGGCGGTGTGATTGCGCAGATCGTCGGCACGAAGGCGGTTCTGGACCCGAGCGACGCCGCGATGATCCGGGGCTTCCTGGTCAACAAGTTCCGAGGCGACCCGCGGCTGTTCGACGACGGCTACCGGCTGATCGAACAGCACACCGGCTGGCGCGGCTTCGGGGTCGTGCCATGGTTTGCGGGCGCGCATCGTCTGCCTGCCGAGGATGCGGTGGATCTGCGCGCCTCTCAAGGCGAGGGGCTGCATGTGGTCTGCCTGTGCCTGTCGCGGATCGCCAATTTCGACGACCTCGACCCGCTGGCGGCGGAACCGGGGGTGCGGCTGACCATGCTGGGTCCGGGCCGCGCCATCCCCGGCGATGCCGGTCTGGTGGTGATCCCAGGCACGAAATCGACGCTGGGGGATCTGGCCTTCCTGCGCGCGCAGGGCTGGGACGTGGATCTGGCCGCGCATGTGCGGCGTGGCGGGCATGTTCTGGGCATCTGCGGGGGCTTCCAGATGCTGGGCCGGGTGATCCGCGATCCGTCCGGCAGCGACGGCGCGGCGGGCGAGGTCGCGGGGCTTGGCCTGCTGGATGTGGAAACCGTGATGGCGCCGGACAAGCTGCTGGAGCGCGTCACCGGCACCGCCCTGGGCCAGCCCGTGACAGGCTACGAGATCCACATGGGCCGCACCACCGGCCCCGACTGCGCGCGGCCCTTCGCCCATATTCCCGGCCCCGACGGCGCGATCAGCGCCGATGGCCGGATCGCGGGCACCTATCTGCACGGGCTGTTTGCGGACGACGCCTTCCGCGCCGCCTGGCTGGCCCGGCTGGGCGCGGCGTCTCAACCGGGATACGAGGCCGGGGTGGACCGGGCCCTGGATGACCTGGCCGATCACCTGGAGGCGCATCTGGACGTATCGGGTCTGCTGGCGGTGGCCCGGTCAGGCGGTTGACAGGCGCAGCGCCTCCTGCACGTCGGCGTCCCGGTTCATCCAGTCGAACAGGCGCGCGATGTTCGGATAGTCCTTCCAGGTCTTCGCCACCTTGGCCGACCACCGCGCCATGACAAAGGCATAAGCGTCAGCCACCGTCCGGCGGTTGCGATAAACGTGGCCCTCCGCGCCGATCAGGTTGTCCAGATGCTGCATGACCCGGTCGATGCGCCCTTCCGCCGCCTTCCTCACCTGGTCCAGCGCCTCTTGCGAAGGATCGGCGGTGAAGCGCTGCGGACCGAACAGCGGCCAGAAGGCCGGGTGGAAGTCGCCGGTCAGGAAGGCCATGGTTTCGGCGAATTCGAACCGGCCCATCGGATCGTCGTCGGGGCCCAGCCGGGCGTCGGGATAGGTTTCGGCGATATAGCCCAGGATCGCATCGGCTTGCGTCATGGCGCGGGGCCCGCCCAGATCCAGCGCGGGCACCTGCGCCAGCGGATTGATGCGCTTGAATTCGGCCGAGGCGTAATCGACCTTCACCGGCTCGAACCTCGCCCCCGCCCAGCGGAGCGCGATCCAGGGGGCCACCGCGCAGGTTCCCGGCGCGAAAAACAGTCTCATCACCCGATCCTCCATCCAGTTGGCGGATGGTGGCGCGGGGCGGGCGGCAATGCAAGCAATGGCAGCCTTGTGACGGGCCCGGCGCTGGACGAAACGGCGCCTTCGCGCTAGGTCACGGGCATGGAACATGCGAAAGCCCCCCTGACGCTTTATCTGGCCGCGCCGCGCGGGTTCTGCGCGGGCGTGGACCGGGCCATCAAGATCGTCGAGATGGCGCTGCAGAAATGGGGCGCCCCCGTCTATGTCCGCCACGAGATCGTCCACAACAAGTTCGTCGTGGACAGCTTGCGCGACCAGGGCGCCGTCTTTGTCGAGGAACTGGACGATTGCCCGGACGACCGTCCGGTGATCTTTTCCGCCCATGGCGTCCCGAAGGCGGTACCGGCCGAGGCGCGGCGGCGCAACATGATCCATGTGGACGCGACCTGTCCCCTTGTGACCAAGGTCCATAACGAGGCCGCGCGCCACCATGCCGAGGGTCTCCAGATGGTGATGATCGGCCATGAGGGCCACCCCGAGGTTCTGGGCACCATGGGGCAACTGCCCGAGGGCGAGGTGATCCTGGTCGAGACGGTCGAAGATGTGGCGGCCATCGCCCCCCGCGATCCCGGTCGGCTGGCCTTCATCACCCAGACCACCCTGTCGGTCGATGACACCGCCGAGATCGTCGAGGCGCTGAAGGCGCGCTTTCCCGCGATTGCCGGTCCGGCCAAGGAAGACATCTGCTATGCCACCACCAACCGCCAGGCGGCGGTCAAGGCCATCGCGCCCAAGATCGACGCGCTGCTGGTGATCGGGGCGCCGAATTCCTCGAATTCCAAGCGCCTGGTCGAGGTCGGCCGCGCGGCGGGTTGCGCCTATTCGCAACTGGTGATGCGCGCGGACCAGATCGACTGGCGCGCGATCGAGGGCGCGAGGGCCGTGGGCGTCACCGCAGGCGCCAGCGCGCCCGAGGTGTTGGTGAACGAGGTGATCGACGCTTTCCGCGCCCGCTATGACGTGACGGTCGAGATCGTCGAGACGGCGCAGGAGAATGTCGAGTTCAAGGTGCCGCGCGTCTTGCGGGAAACCGCCTGACGGCCAAGCCGGGGGCCAGCCCCCGGACCCCCGGGATATTTGAGCCAAAGTGAAAGAGGCGTGATGCGGCTTTATTCGATGCCCTCGTCAGGCAACAGCTACAAGGTGCGTCTGCTGCTGTCCCTTCTGGGGCAGGGGGCCGAGGTCGTGGATTGCGAATACGGATCGGCCAGCCTGGCCGAAGCCAAGCCGGTGCTGCCCTATGGCAAGGTGCCCGTGCTGGTCCTAGACGACGGACAGGTTCTGGCGGAATCCGACGCGATCCTGTGGTATCTGGGCGAGGGGTCGCGCTTCGTTCCCGCCGATCCGGTGGCGCGCGCGCAGATGCTGGGCTGGATGTTCTGGGAACAATACAACCACGAACCCGTCATCGCCGTCCGGGCTGCCCTGCTGACCTATCCTGACCGCGCGGCGCAGGCGACGCCCGAACGGCTGGCGGAGTTGCTGGTCCGCGGCCATGCCGTCCTGCAGGTGATGGAGGATCAGCTGGCGGGCCGCGACTGGCTGGCCGGCGATCACGCGACGCTCGCCGATATCTGTCTTTACGGCTATACCCATACGGCGGGCGAACGCGGAGGCTTCGACATGGCGCGCTTTCCGGCCATCAGGCGCTGGCTTGACGAGGTTGCGGCGCTTCCGGGATATGTGGGGCTTGATGACTGATCTGTTCGCCTGGACCGACGGCGCCTGCAGCGGCAATCCCGGCCCCGGCGGCTGGGGCGTGCTGATGCGCGCCATGGATGGCGACAGGATCGTCAAGGAACGCGAACTTGCAGGCGGCGAGGCGCTGACCACCAACAACCGGATGGAACTGATGGCGGCGATCTCGGCGCTGGAGGTTCTGGTCCGGCCAAGCGCGATCACCATCACCACCGACAGCGCCTATGTGAAGAACGGCGTGACCCAGTGGATCCACGGCTGGAAGCGCAACGGCTGGAAGACGGCCGACAAGAAGCCCGTCAAGAACGTGGAACTGTGGCAGCGTCTGGACGAGGCGCAGCGGCGCCACACCGTCACATGGGCCTGGATCAAGGGCCATGCGGGGCATCCGGAAAACGAGCGCGCCGACGAACTGGCGCGCGGCGGCATGGCGCCCTTCAAGCCGGCGAAGGCCGCGGGGTGACACTGGCGGCGCTGGTCCCCTGGCTGGACTATGCAAGCGTGCTGGTCTTTGCGCTGACCGGCGCCCTGGTCGCCAGCCGGGCGCAGCTGGATCTGGTGGGCTTCATCTTCTTCGCCACGCTGACCGGCATCGGCGGCGGCACGGTGCGCGACCTGATCCTGAACCGCGATGCGGTCTTCTGGGTCGATCAGCCGGAACTGATCCTGGTGACGACGGGTGCGGCGGTGCTGGTCTTCTTCACCGCGCATCTGTTCGAAAGCCGTTATCGTCTGATCGTCTGGCTGGACGCCTTTGCCCTGGCCGTGGCGGTTCCGGCAGGCGTGGGCCTGGCGCTGGAGGCGGGTGTCAGCCCGATCGTCGTGGTGGCGATGGGCGTCGTCACTGGCACCTTCGGCGGACTGATCCGCGACGTGGTGGGCAACGAACTGCCCCTGGTGCTGAAGCAGGGAGAGCTTTACGTCACCGCCACCTTTGGCGGCGCGGTGGTCGCCGTGGCGCTGATCGGCGTGGGAATGCCCCGGCCCGTGGCGCTGATCTTCTGCGGGCTGGTGGTGATCGCCCTGCGCGCGGGAAGCCTGCTGATGGGGTGGCGCCTGCCGACCTATCGCGCCCGGCCGCCCCGGCGCTAGGCCGTCGCAACCCACCCCCGGAAGGTGAAGGCCGCATAGAACAGGGCGACATTCGAAAAGCCTGCCTGCCGCAGCAATCCCTCGTCCTGTTCCGGCGCCAGCGTCGGCAGGTGCGCGGCGATGGCGGATGCCGCATGGCGCGTCTGCTCCGTGGGCACGCCGGAGGACGCGGCAAAACCCGCATGGCGGTTCAGCCACAAGGCTTTCTCGGCCTCGGGGATGCTGTGATGCGCGACAACCAGCGGCGCACCCGGCTTCAGGCGGCGGCGCAACTGGATCAGGGTCTGCAGCCGCGCGGCGCGGTATGAAATGCAGGGTCAGCAGGCAGGCGGCGCCATCGAACGGGCCAGGGGGCGCATCGTCGATATAGCCTTGATGCAACTCCACCCGCACGGAACGATCCCCAAGGGTGCGGGACGCAAGAGCCAGCATCTCGGCCGAAGGGTCCACGCCGGTAAGGCGCCAGCCGGGCTGCCAGTCGGCGAATGCCTTCAGTTCCAGCCCGCCTCCGGCGCCGAGCACCAGGACATGACCATCCGGCGGCGCGCTTTCGGCCAGCAGCAGGCACGCCATCCGCTGCATGTCGTGAAAACCGGGAACCAGGCGCGGCGGGTTTTCGGCATAGCGGGCCACGGCATCGGGATCGCCAAAGGACATGGGCACCTCAGCGCAGGATCGGCGGGCCGTCATGGGTGGGGCGGATGTCCTCGACCCCCATGCGCAACCCCTGGCCGATGCGATGCGCCAGGGCCGACCAGGCGCGGGCGGCGTCCGGGGGCAGGGTGCGGCGCAGGGTTTCATCGAACAGCGCCAGCCAGATCGGAAAGTGATCGGCGCGTACGTCGCCCGCCTTCATATGGGCGCGCATCGGGCTGCCGTCATAGCTGCGTTCGTAAAGGATCGCGTTGCGCCAGAAGGCGGCGATCCTGGCCTCGTGCGCGGGCCAGTCGGTGACGTGGTTGCCGAAGACCGGGCCCAGCACCTCGTGCCGCCGCACGGCGCCATAGAAGACGGCAACGACCTGGTCGATCTGGTCCGGGGTGACATCGAAGCGGGGCGGGATCATGGCAGGCATCATGTGGCCTGCGGGCCGGGGTTCTGCAAGGCGCCTTTTGACGCAGGCGCCGCCCGCTGGTCTCGCCACCCGCCGTCAAGGAGGCCCCCTGTCCATTACACCGACGCGCTGACCCGGCTTGGCGCGAAAACCGGTCTGCCCGGCAGCCCCGGACAGGCCGTGCTGGAGTGTTCCGAACTCGCAGGCGGGCGAGGGTTATGTCGTCCGTTTCACCCAGCCCGAATTCGCCAGCCTCTGCCCGATCACCGGCCAGCCGGATTTCGCGCATCTGGTCATCGACTATGTTCCCGGCGACTGGCTGGTCGAATCGAAATCGCTGAAGCTTTATCTTGGCAGCTTCAGCGACCACAGTGCTTTCCACGAGGACTGCACGGTCGGCATCGGCAAGCGGCTGGCCGAGGCCATCGCGCCACAATGGCTGCGGATCGGCGGATACTGGTATCGGCGTGGCGGGCTATCGCGGCAGAGGCTGACCGGGCGGGACAAGGAAACGCAAGGCGTTTCCCCGCCCGCCGATGGCGGGGCGGGCGCTGGCCGGGCCTTTGAGGCCCGGAGGTTTTGGGGGCGAAGACATCGCGCGGCAAAGGCGATGGCCTTCGCCAATCGCCCTTAGCGCAGGTTGCGCCACAGCATCAGCGCCGCGTCCGACAGGTCGCCCGCGCGGGCCAGCAGATGCTCGCGCTCGATCCCCCCAGCAGGTTCGGCACGGTCCAGCCGGTCCAGCAGGCGCAGGATGCGGCGGCGATGCGTGCCGGTCCAAAGCTGGACCGGATCGGCGATCAGCCCGGCGAAGGTCGTGACCAGCGATCCCGCCACCGCCAGGGCCACGCCGGTCAGGATCACCTGCCAGGGCGACAGTTCGACCGGGAAGGCCCAGTACCAGGCCCGGCCCAGGGTGTTGCCCAGGAGAAAATCGTTCACCGCCGTCGCATGGGCACGCAGTTCCGCCAAGGGACCGGCCAGCGAGATGACGCCCGGTGTCGCGCGGTTGAACAGCAGCCAGCCGGACACAAGCACGATCAGCGAGGTGGTGATCTCGGCCACGGCATTGCGGGTCTCGGCCAGGGTCGCGGCCTGATGGCGGACGGCCTCGGTCGGGGCGTTCGGGCCGATCCCTTGGGTGTCCAGGTCCGCGATCAGCGCCAGTAGGTCGCGTTCGATTACCCGGCCCATGTCGGAAGGCAGGAAGACCCGCCGGGCAGCCAGCCAGCCGCCCGCGCGTTCCGCGCCAAACCGCGACAGCAGCCAGCCCCCTAGCCGGGTCAGCAGGAAGACCGGCGACAGCATCACGTTGATGGGCGCGCGCAGCAGATCCAGCCCAAGCGCCGCGCGGTGCAGCCGCAATGTCCCACGCAGCCCGTATCGGTCGCGGACAAAGCGCGTGACCGCGGCTCGGCGGCGGATCAGGGCATCGTCGGTCAGGGTTGCGGGCACGCAAGCGGCTTTCTATAGAGGGCGGCATGGAATTTCTGGCGTTCGGACCCCGAATTAGCAACCCGGTGGCGTGAGGTTTCGCGCCGCCGGGTCGCCGCATGTCCGAACCCCCGACCGACTCTCATGCCTTCGAAGGATGCCCCGATGGCCGCCGATACCACCGTCACCACTGACGCCCCCGACTACCGCGACACCGTTTTCCTGCCGCAGACCGAGTTTCCCATGCGCGCGGGCCTGCCGCAGCGCGAACCCGAATGGCTGGCCCGGTGGGAGCGTATCGGCATCTATGACCGCCTGCGCGAACGGGCAGAAGGCCGCGCGCCCTTCATCCTGCATGACGGCCCCCCCTATGCGAACGGGCACCTGCATATCGGCCACGCCCTGAACAAGACCATCAAGGACATCATCGTGCGCAGCCACCAGATGATGGGCCGCGATGCGCGCTATGTTCCCGGCTGGGATTGCCACGGCCTGCCGATCGAATGGAAGATCGAGGAGAAATACCGCGCCGAGGGCCGCGACAAGGACGCCGTGGACGTGGTCGAGTTCCGCCAGGAATGCCGCCGCTTTGCCGACGAATGGATCGACATCCAGCGGGCCGAGTTCAAGCGCCTCGGCATCACCGGCAAGTGGGACGATCCCTACCTGACGATGGATTTCCACGCCGAGGCGGTGATCGCGGCCGAGTTCATGAAGCTGGTGATGAACGGTGCGCTGTATCAGGGGTCGAAGCCCGTGATGTGGTCGCCGGTTGAAAAGACGGCGCTTGCCGAGGCCGAGGTGGAATACAAGGACCACACCAGCCACACGATCTGGGTGCGGTTCAAGCCGGTGGCCGGTCTGGATGGCGCATCGGTGGTGATCTGGACCACGACGCCCTGGACCATCCCACAGAACCGTGCCGTGGCTTATAACCCGGCGATCGCCTATGGCCTCTACAAGGTCGGGTCCGTGGCCGAGAATGCGACGGCGCAGGCGGGCGAGACCCTGGTTCTGGCCGATGCCTTGGCGGAAAGCGTGATGAAGGCCGCGAAGGTCGAGGATTTCGCCCGCCTGCGCGACGTTCCGGCCGATGAGCTTGCCAGCCTGACCCTTGCGCACCCGTTCCGCGGCATCGACGGTGCCAATGGCGAATGGGATTATGACGTTCCCCTGCTGCCCGGCGACCATGTCACCGACGACGCGGGCACGGGCTTTGTCCACACGGCGCCCAGCCATGGCGACGACGACTATCAGCTTGGGCTGAAATACAAGCTGCCGATGACCTACAACGTCGAACCCGACGGCAGCTACCGCAAGAACCTGCCGCTGTTCGGCGGCCAGGCGATCATTGACGCGGATGGCAAGGACGGCCCGGCCAATGTCAGCGTCATCAAGCAACTGGCCTATGCGGGCGCGCTGCTGGCCAAGGGCAAGGTCAAGCACAGCTATCCCCACAGCTGGCGGTCCAAGGCGCCGCTGATCTATCGCAATACGCCGCAATGGTTCGCGGCCATCGACAAGCCGCTGACCGACGGCATGAACGAATACGGCCAGACGATCCGCACCCGCGCGCTGACCAGTATCGACAAGCTGGTGAAGTGGTGGCCGCAGACCGGGCGGAACCGGATTCATTCCATGGTGGAAAACCGCCCCGACTGGGTGCTGTCGCGCCAGCGGGCCTGGGGCGTGCCGCTGACCTGCTTCGTGCGTCGCGGCGCCAAGCCCACCGACGACGACTTCCTGCTGCGCGACCAACGGGTGAACGACCGCATCATCGCCGCCTTCGAATCCGAGGGTGCCGATGTCTGGTATCGCGACGGCTTCAAGGCGCAGGTTCTGGACGACATCGTGAACCCCGACGACTATGACCAGGTCATGGACGTGCTGGACGTGTGGTTCGACTCGGGCTCGACCCATGCCTTCGTGCTGCGCGACCGGGCGGACGGGGCGCCGGACGGGATCGCGGACGTGTACCTTGAGGGCACCGACCAGCATCGCGGCTGGTTCCAGTCGTCCCTGCTGCAGGGCTGCGCGACCAAGGGACGCGCGCCTTATCGCAACGTGGTCACGCATGGCTTCACGCTCGACGAGAAGGGCATGAAGATGTCCAAGTCGCTGGGCAACACGGTCGTGCCCGCGAAGGTGATCGAGCAATACGGCGCCGATATCCTGCGCCTCTGGGTGGCGCAGGCGGATTATACCGCCGACCAGCGGATCGGACCGGAAATCCTGAAGGGCACCGCCGACAGCTATCGCCGCTTGCGCAACACGCTGCGCTTCCTGCTGGGGGCGCTGGATGGCTTCACGGATGCCGAGAAGATCGCGCCCGACCAGATGCCCGAGCTTGAGCAGTGGGTGCTGCACCGGCTGGCGCAGCTGGATCACGCGGTCCGCAAGGGCTACGACCAGTTCGACTTCCAGGGCGTGTTCCAGACGCTGTTCCAGTTCTGCACCGTGGATCTGTCGGCCTTCTATTTCGACATCCGCAAGGATTCGCTTTACTGCGACGCCGCCACCGACCCGCGCCGCCGGGCCGCGCGGACGGTGCTGGACATCCTGTTCCACCGCCTTGTCACTTGGCTGGCCCCGATCCTGCCCTTCACGACCGAGGATGTGTGGCTGTCGCGCTTCCCGTCATACGACGACAGTGTGCATCTGCACGACTTCCCCGAAACGCCCGCCGACTGGCTGAACGAGCCGCTGGCCGTGAAATGGGACCACATCCGCCGTGCCCGCCGCGTCGTCACTGCCGCGCTGGAGGTCAAGCGCGCCGACAAGACCATCGGCGCCAGCCTGGAGGCCGCGCCGGTCGTCCATGTCGAGGATGCGGACATGCTGGCCGCGCTGAAATCGGTGGATTTCGCGGATGTCTGCATCACGTCCGACCTGTCGCTGACCGCCGACCCGGCCCCGGCCGAGGCCTTCAGCATGGCCGAGACCCCCGGCATCGGCGTGGTCTTCGAACTGGCCGAGGGCGAGAAATGCCAGCGCTGCTGGAAGATCCTGCCTGATGTCGGCACCCACCGGCATCCCGGCGTCTGCGCCCGCTGCGACGAGGTGTTGGCCTGAACGACCGACCCGCGCGGGGGGTATCCCTCCGCGGGTCGCCCGCTTGACGCGGGCGAGGCCCCGTCCCATCCTGCCGCTGCGTGACCAACCGGCAGGATCCCGATGCACAGCCCCAATCCCGACCGTTACGACCGGATGCAATACCGCCGCTGCGGGCAATCCGGGCTGATGCTGCCCGCGATCAGCCTGGGGCTATGGCACAATTTCGGCCATGACACGCCGCATCAGACCAAGCGCGACATCTGCCGCACGGCCTTCGATCTGGGCATCACCCATTTCGACCTGGCCAACAACTATGGTCCGCCGCCCGGCAGCGCCGAGGAAGCCTTCGGAGAGATCCTGCGGACCGATTTCGCGGGCCATCGGGACGAACTGGTCATCAGCACCAAGGCGGGCTGGCGCATGTGGCCCGGCCCTTACGGCGAATACGGCAGCCGCAAATACCTGATCCAGTCCTGCGACCAGTCGCTGAAGCGGATGGGCCTCAATCATGTGGACATCTTCTATTCCCACCGTTTCGACCCCGACACGCCGCTCGAGGAAACCATGGGCGCGCTGGACCACATCGTGCGGTCGGGCCGGGCGCTGTATGTGGGCATCAGCAGCTATAACAGCGCGCGCACGCGGGAAGCCGCGGCGATCCTGCGCGACCTGGGCACGCCCTGCCTGATCCACCAGCCCAGCTACAACATGCTGAACCGCTGGATCGAACGCGACGGGCTGCTGGATACGCTGGAGGGCGAGGGGGTCGGCAGCATCGTCTTCACGCCGCTGGCCCAGGGGATGCTGACGGGCAAATACCTCAAGGGCATTCCGGCGGACAGCCGCGCGGCGCAGGGCAAGTCGCTGGCCCAAGGCTGGCTGACCGACGACATGATCGCCCGCCTGAACGGGCTGAACGATCTGGCCGCCGCGCGGGGGCAGACCCTGGCGCAGATGGCCGTGGCCTGGACCCTGCGCGACACTCGCGTGACCAGTGCGCTGATCGGGGCCTCGCGCGCCTCTCAGGTCGTGGATTGCGTGGGCGCGCTGGACCGGCTGGATTTCACGGCGGAGGAACTGGCGCGCATCGACGACCTGTCGGCGGGCGGCGACGTGAACATCTGGCGCGGATCCACCGAAGGCGCGGGCGAGGGGTGACAGACAGCGCCCCCTGATCGTGCTAGGCTGGCAACAGTCAGCGGGGGGATCGCCATGCCTGTGGTCAGCGTCAGCCTGATGAACCTGCCGGGCACCGAGGCCGCCGTGGGCTGGGCCGGTAGCCATTGCATCATCGCCGACCGACCCGAAGGCAAGGCGGGCGGCATGGGCCTTGGCTTCAACGGCGCGCAACTGCTGGCGCTCGCCATCGGCGGCTGTTTCTGCAACGACCTGCGCTATATCGCGCACCGGCGCGGGGTGGCGATCGCCTCGGTCGCGGTGAAGGTGCATCTGGCGATGGAGGGCGAGCCGCTGATCGCCACGGGCGCCGAGATGGTGGTGCAATGCGTGATGGAGGATGGGTCCGACCCGGCACCGCTGATCGATAAGGCGAGGGAAAGCTCGATGGTCGGCTGTTCCCTGCCGCGGGGGATCCCCGTGTCGGTTTCAGCGGGGCAGAGGGGTTAGTCCCACCACCAGCCGTTCTTCTTCAGCGCCTGCCGGATCGGCTTTTCCTTCGGCGGCAGCCCGCCTGCGAACAGCGGGCGCACCTTGTCGCGGCCCTTGCCCTGGTAGATCAGCTTCTTCGCCGGTTCCCATTCCTTGAGCCGCCGCTTGATGCGGTTGGGGGCGGTCGCGGCCTCCAGCACCGCCAGCACCGCGTCGGATTCGCGGGCGTAAAGCAGCGGCAGGCTGCGGTAATGGCAAGTCACGTCGCCATCGAGGCCCGACAGTTCTGGCCCGGGCCGCCCGCCGCCCAGGCTGTGGATGACCAGCGGCAGGATTGCCTGGTCCAGCCAGGGATCGAGGCTCTGGCAAGCCAGTTCGTCGGGCGGGTCGCGGCGGACCGACAGCGCCCAGTCGAGGAAGCGTTGGCCGAAGACCGCCGGGTCCGGCCCGAAGAACCAGCCCGCGTTGAAATACAGGTATCGTTCCCAATGCTCGTCCGGCTGGGTCAGGTCCAGCGACGACGGGAAATCCAGACCGGAGCGGTCGTAGAGCGATTTCCAGATCGCTGCGTAGCCGGGGCCGTAGAGCGGCGGTTCGGGCCATGTCCCTTCGCGCCGCATGGACGCCGCCGGGGGGCTGTCAAAGGACACCTGATCCAGCGGTCCCACGATCAGCGTATCGGTGTCGAAGAAGGCGAAGGGCTGGCCTGCGGGCAGGACCGACAGCGCCTCGATCTTGTTGCCATAGGGATAAGCCGCGCCGAAATGGCGGGCGGTGAAGGGGGTGATCTCGGCGCCCAGGCTTTCCAGCAGCGCACGGGTGTCATCGCCGATCCGCGTGTCATGCCCGGCCCATGCGCCCTCGGGCTGCGGCTCGGCCACGATCAGGCGGCCGGTGAAATCCGGCGCGGCATGGCGCAGACTGGCGGCGAAGATGATCGCCTGGAATTCCAGCCGCCCGGCCTGGGCCACGATCAGCAGATTCGGGGGCAGCAGGTTCGGCGCAGCCATCAGGAAGCCAGCAGGTCGAAGACGGTTTCCTTCGGGCGACACAACCGCGCGCCCTTCGGACCGAAGACCACCGGGCGTTCGATCAGGCCTGGGTGCTCCGCCATGGCCGCGATCAGCGCATCGTCCGACAGCGCCGGATCGCCCAGGCCAAGATCATCGTAAGGCGTGTTCCTGCGCCGCAGCAGGCCGCGCGGGGCGATGCCCAGCCGGTCCAGGGCGGCGCGCAGTTCGGCAACCGTGGGGGGCTGCGCCTGATAATCGCGCACCGCCACATCCGCGCCCGCATCCTGCAAGGCTTGCAGGACAAAGCGCGAGGTCGAGCATTTCGGATTGTGCCAGATCGTATAGTCGGACATGCGGCCCCCAAGGTCGCACAACCCTAGCGCGCACTGTCGGGAATGGGAAGCGCACTGGTCGCCTTGATCTCCTCCATCGACAGAAGGGCGGTGACGTTGTGGATCTTCACCTCGCCGATCAGCGACTGGTAGAAGCGGTCATAGGCGCGCGCGTTCCGAACCTGCACCTTCAGGATATAGTCGATGTCGCCCGCCAGCCGGTGCGCCTCAATCACCTCGGGGCGTTCGCGCAGCGCCTTGAGGAAGCGCGCGGCCCAGGCCTTGTCATGTTCGCTGGTGCGGATCAGGACGAAGAAACAGGCCTCCAGCCCCAGGGCCTCTGGGTCCAGAATCGCTACCTGGCGGCGGATCACGCCTGCCTCTCGCAGCTTGCGGATGCGGTTCCAGACGGGGGTCTTCGATGCCCCCACGCGGTCGGCGATCTGGTCCAGCGACAGGCTCGCATCCTCTTGCAGCAGGGACAGGATTTTGCGATCCACCTCGTCCAGCCGGAAATTTGTTTTGGCGTGCCCCGCGTTCTGTGAAAGCTGTTCCGACATGTCCGTCCATCTGGGCTGAATGTCCTTATTTTCCAGACCCTATCGCAAAATTCCAGAACAAAATTCTATATTGTCAGCATCAATCCGAAAGGGTCCGTACCATGAGCAAAGCCTTCGTCCCGACGGCCGCGAAGCCCGGCGTCATCACCGCGAACGATCTGCGCGAAGGCCATAACGTCTGGATGTGCGAGGATGGCTGGACCGCCGATCCCGCGCGCGCCACCCTGTTCGAGGACGAGGCCATCGCGGATCTGGCGCTGCTGAAGGCGGTGGGCCAGTCGAACATCGTCGTCGGCCCCTATCTGGTCGAGGCGCGGCGCGGTCCCCACGGCCCGGAACCCACCCATTTCCGCGAAGCCTTCCGGCAGCGCGGGCCGTCCAATTACTTCCACGGCATCCAGGCCGTGAAGCAAGCCGCAAAACTGACCGAGGCCAGCAATGTTTGATGTTCGTCCCGTCGATACCGACTATGTGCGCCACCGTGCGGCGCAGTTCCGCGCCCAGGTCGAACGCCGCCTGGACGGCAGCCTGACGGAAGACGAATTCCGCCCCCTGCGGCTGATGAACGGCGTTTACCTGCAACTGCACGCCTACATGCTGCGGATCGCCATTCCCTATGGCACGATCAGCCCCGACCAGATGCGGATGCTGGCGCATCTGGCCGAAACCTATGACAAGGGCTATGGCCACTGGACCACGCGTCAGAACATCCAGTTCAACTGGCCCCGGCTGGTGGACATCCCCGACATGCTGGACAAGCTGGCATCCGTCGGGATGCACGCGATCCAGACATCCGGCAACACGATCCGCAACGTGACGACCGATGCCTTCGCGGGCGCGGCCGCCGACGAATACCTGGATCCGCGCCCCTATGCGGAACTGCTGCGGAGCTGGTCCACGGATCACGCCGAATTCCAGTTCCTGCCGCGCAAGTTCAAGATCGCCATCACCGGCGCGGCCCGCGACCGCGCCCTGGTGGCCGCCCATGACATCGGGCTGCGCCTGATCCAGCGTGACGGCCAGACCGGCTTCGAGGTCTGGGTCGGCGGCGGCCTGGGCCGCACCCCCATGCTGGGCAAGGTGATCCGCGACTTCCTGCCGGAGGCCGATCTGCTGGCCTATATCGAGGCGATCATCTCGACCTACAACCTGTCGGGCCGCCGCGACAACAAGTACAAGGCCCGCATCAAGATCACCGTGTCCGAGCGCGGCCTGGATGTCTTCAAGGCCGAGGTCGAGGAGGAGTTCCTGAACCGTCGCCGCGACTTCCACGGCGCCGACCGCGAGGCGCTGGCGATCTTCCGCGACCGTTTCGCCGCCCCGGCCTTCCGCAATGGCCCGACCGACGGCTATGAGGCAGAGCGTGCCAAGAACGGCGCCTTCCGCAGCTGGACCGACACCAACCTGCACACCCACAAGGTGGACGGCTATGCCAGCGTCATCGTGACCTTCAAGACGCATTGGGAAACGCCGGGGGATGCCTCGGCCTCCCAGATGCGCCTGTTGGCCGATCTGGCCGAGCAATACGGCCATGACGACCTTCGCATCAGCCACGACCAGAACGTCGTGCTGCCCCATGTCCACAAGTCGGACCTGCCTGCCGTCTATGCGGCGCTGCAAAAGGCGGGGCTGGCGGTTGCCAATGCCGGGCTGACCAGCGACATCATCGCCTGCCCCGGCATGGATTACTGCACGCTGGCGACCGCCCGGTCGATCCCTATCGCGCAGGAGATCGCCGCGCACTTCAAGGACGCGGGGCTGGAAGGCGAGATCGGCAAGCTGAACATCCGCATCTCGGGCTGCATCAATGCCTGCGGGCATCATCACCTGGGCCATATCGGCATCCTGGGCCTGGACCGGGCAGGGGTCGAGAACTATCAGATCACGCTGGGCGGCGACGGATACGATATCCCGGCCATCGGTGAACGTGCCGGGGCGGGCTTCCCCTATGACCAGGTCGTGCCCGCCATCGACCGTCTGCTGCGCGCCTATCTGGAGGTTCGCGCGGACACCTCGGAACGCTTCATCGACGCCTATCGCCGTCTTGGTCCCGCCCCCTTCAAGGCCGCGCTCTATCCCGAGCCTGCCCATGCTTGATGGAAACCTGGACACGCGGGCAGGGCGGCTGAACGACCGCTATCGCCACCATGCCGCGACCGAGGTGCTGCGCCGCGCCGTGACCGATCCCGACCTGGGGCGGGTGGCGCTGGTGTCGTCCTTCGGGGCGGAATCGGTGGTGCTGCTGCACATGGTCAGCAGGGCTGCGCCGGGCCTGCCGGTGCTGTTCATCGACACGCAGATGCTGTTTCCCGAAACGCTGGACTATCAGCGGGACGTGTCGGCCAGGCTGGGCCTGACCAATGTGCAGGTGATCCGGGCTGCTGAAACGGACGTGGCCCGCCGGGATCCCGACGGGACGCTGCACCGGTTCGATGCCAATGCCTGCTGCGACCTGCGAAAGACGGTGCCGCTGGAACGCGCGCTGTCCGGCTTTGACGCCTGGATCACGGGCCGCAAGCGGTTCCAGAACAGCGACCGCGCCGCGCTGGAGTTCTTTGAGCCTGAACCCCCCGCGCGCCTGCGCATCAACCCGCTGGCCCATTGGCGGGCCGAGGACGTGCAGGAATACATGATCGAAAACAACCTGCCGCGACACCCGCTGGTCGCGCGCGGCTATCCCTCCATCGGCTGCGCGCCCTGCACCTCGCCGGTGAAACCGGGCGAGGATCCGCGCGCCGGGCGCTGGCGCGGGCAGGACAAGACCGAATGCGGCATCCACTTCATTGGCGGCAAGATGGTCCGCGGAAAGGTTCCGGCATGACCGAACGACTGAACAGCGAACGCGTCCTGGCCCGCGACGACGGCTTCCATCCCCTGACCCAGGAGGCCGAGGAGGTGCTGGCCCCCGACACGCCGCTGGCCGATCTGGCCCAGCATTTGGACCGCGATCTGATCGCCATCGACTTTCCGTCCTTTACCGACGGACGCGGCTTTTCGCTGGCCCGCCGCCTGCGGGAACTGGGCTTCAAGGGCCGCCTGCGCGCGTCCGGCCGACTGATCGCCGACCAATACGCCATGGCCCGCCGCGTGGGCTTCGACGAGGTCGAGGTCGCCCCCGACATTGCCGCCCGCCAGCCGCAGGACCAATGGATCGCGCGGGCCGATTGGCAGGCATACGACCACCGCGCGCATCTGGCGGGCTAGGGGTTTAACCCCGCCGCCCCATCGACTAGAACATGCAGGACTTCCCATGACCCTGGACATTCCCGTGGCCGAAGCTGCCAAGACCGCCCCCAAGACCCTTCCCGATGCCCAGACCGTGACGGCGGTCAGGCACTGGACGGACAGCCTGTTTTCCTTCCGCGTGACGCGCCCCGCCTCCCTGCGCTTCCGGTCGGGCGAATTCGTGATGATCGGACTCTTGGGCGACAACGGCAAGCCCTTGCTGCGCGCCTATTCCATCGCCTCGCCCAACTGGGACGAGGAGCTGGAGTTCTATTCCATCAAGGTGCCGGACGGGCCGCTGACCTCGAAACTGCAGCACATCCAGCCGGGGGACGAGATCATCCTGCGCCCCAAACCGGTGGGCACGCTGGTCCTGGACGCGCTGCTGCCGGGCAAGCGGCTGTGGTTCCTGGCCACCGGCACCGGCATCGCCCCCTTCGCGTCGCTGATGCGCGACCCGGAAACGTATGAGCGTTATGAGCAGGTCATCATGATGCACACCTGCCGCACGGCGGATGAGTTGACCTATGGCCGCGAACTGGTGGAAAACCTGCGCCACGATCCCCTGCTGGGCGAGCTTTACGGCGAGGATTTCGCCAACCGCCTGGTCTATTACCCGACCACCACGCGCGAGGAATCGCCGCGCATGGGCCGGATCACGGACAACATGACCTCAGGCAAGGTCTTCGCCGATCTGGGCCTGCCGCCGATCAGCCCGGAAACCGACCGCGCGATGGTCTGCGGCAGCCTGGCCTTCAACGTGGATGTGAAGGCAGTTCTGGAAGGCTTCGGCCTGCGCGAAGGGGCCAATTCCGAGCCCCGCGAATTCGTCGTGGAAAAGGCTTTCGTCGGCGACGGCGTCTGATCTTTCGATATTTCGGCCTGGCAGGGGCGCGGTTCGGACCGCGCCCTTTGTCGTTTCCGGCGCTTTCCGCCGATCACGCCCAGGTCACGCAGGTGTTTGGAACTGCGGCCTTCGTCTGCCTGTTAGATCGGCAACGAACAATCCGTTCGGCGGAGAGGAGTCCCATGCGTCGAATTATCCACAACACAACCGCCATCGCCGCCTGCCTGTCGCTGCTGGTGCCGCATCTTGCGCAGGCGCAGGCCCTGGATGCCGCAGGTAATGCGGCAAGCGAGGGCGGCCAGCAGGGCGGGGCGCCGTTGGCCCTGGCCCAGGCCGAGGAGCAGGTGCCGCCCCCTGCGGAACAGCCCGAGGCGGAAGCTGAAGCTGAAGCGTCCCAGCCCGCCGAGGCTGCCGAAGCGCCTGCTGAGGAGACAGCCGAACCCGCAGCTGCTGACGAACCTGCCCCCGCCGAAGAGCCGGCGGCGGCTGAGGAACCTGCGGCGGCTGAGGAGTCCGTCCCGGCGGAGGCAGCATCCGAACCTGCCGCAGCGGAGCCTGCCGCAGAGGCACCGGCGGCCGAGGCACCGGCGGCCGAGGCTGAACCCCAGCCCGAGGCAGAACCCGAGGCAGCCGAGGCCCCGGCGGCGGAACCTGAACCGGCCCCCGCGCCTGAAGCCGCCACAGCCGAGTCCCAGCCTGCGCCCGAGGCATCCGCCGCCGCTGCCGAAGAAGCCAAGGCCGACGAAGCCCCTACTGATGTCGCCCGCCCCAAGGAGGCTGCGCGAGACAAGCGGCAGGAGCGTCCCGAGAAGCAGGGCGAAAAGGCCGAGAAGCAAAGCGAAAAGAGCGACGCCGCAGAACGGAAGGCCAAGCGCGCGGACGATCGTGCCGAACGCCAGGCGGAAGAGGAACAGGCGACCGAACAGGGCATGGCCGAACGCCCGGCTGAAGCCGCACGGGAACAGCAGGCCGAACGCCCGCAGGAAGCCGCCAGGGAGCAGCAGGCCGAGCGTCCCGCCCCGCGTGACGAGGAAAAGGCTCAGGACGAGGACTCCTTGCGCAAGGCTTTGGAGGCCGAGCAGGCAGCCGAAGAAGACGCTGGCGATGACCGTCCGGCAGATGCGAAGGACACGACCGCTGCCCCGTCCACGGACGAGAAAGCCTTGCGCGATGCCCTTGCCGAGGAGCAGGAAAAGGGCGAATCCTCCGCCGAACAGCCCAAGGCGGCAGAGGCTGGCGCCGCCACCCCGGCCGAGGCTGATGCCCCCGTGACCGAAGGCGCCCAGCAGGCCGCGCAGGAAACCCGCGCCGCCCCCGCCGCCGCCCTGGACGAGGACACCAAGGGCGAGGTCGTCGAGGAGCAGATCACCAAGGAAAACAGCCGGTCCTCGGACGAGGATTTCGCCACCAGCCTGCGGCAAGCGCTGCAGCCCGAGCAGGCCGAAACCAGGCAGAGCGCCAAGGAGGATGACGATGACGACAAGAAGGATCTGGCCAAGGCGCTGCTGCTGGGTCTGGGCGCCGTCGCGGTCGGCACCTATCTGAACAACAACCGCCAGGTGGCGCTGTCCGCCCCGGACCGTGTGGTCGTCACCCGCCCCGATGGTAGCCAGGAGGTCATCAAGGACGAGGTCGCGCTGCTGCGCCAGCCCGGCTCGACCGTCACGACCGAGAATTTCGACGACGGCTCGTCCCGCACGATCGTGACCCGTGGCGACGGCAGCCGCGTGGTGACGATCCGCGACGCCAACCTGCGCGTGCTGCGCCGCACGCTGGTATCCGCCGATGGCACGCAGACCCGGCTGATCGACGACACGGCCGAGGTCGAACCCGTGGACATCGCCACCTTGCCCGCCCCCGCGCCGGTCGCGACCGGCGGCACCTATCGCGACGAAGCCGCCCTGCGCGAAGCCCTGCGCCGCGAGGTGGATATCGACCGCCGCTTTACCCTGGGCCAAGTCCGCAGCATCCCCGAGGTCCGGGCCCTGGTCGCGCCGGTCAATATCGACGCGATCACCTTCGACACGGGGTCGGCGGCGATCAGCCCCGACCAGGCCCGGCAACTGTCCACCTTGGGCAAGGTCATCCAGGACGCCGTCGCCGAGAACCCGCGCGAGGTGTTCCTGATCGAAGGCCACACCGATTCGGTCGGCTCGGACGCGGCGAACCTTGCGCTGTCCGACCGGCGTGCCGAATCGGTCGCCCTGGCGCTTTCGGAATATTTCGACGTGCCGCCGGAAAACCTGGTCGTGCAGGGATATGGCGAACAGTTCCTGCAGGTCCGGCAGGAAGGGGATATCCGCGAAAACCGCCGCGCCGCGGTCAGGCGGATCACCGATCTTCTGCAAACCGCCGACGCGCGGTAACGAAAAAGGCCCCGGCACTGTCCGGGGCCTTTTTTCATGCGCTTTCCGATGCGTTAAAGATGGCGCGGGAATTCGATCTTGGGGCAGCGGTCCTGGATGACGGTCATGCCCCTTGCACGGGCCCTTTGGGCCGCCGCGTCGTTGCGGACGCCCAGTTGCAGCCAGATCGACTGCAGGTGCGGCAGATGCGCCAGGGCTTCGTCCACGATGGGGCCGACAGCCTCGGACCGGCGGAAGATGTCAACCATCTGCACGCCAAGGGATGCAGGAATTTCCGACAGGCTGGCATAAACGGTCTCGCCCAGGATCCGTCCTCCGGCATGGCCGGGATTGACGGGGATGATCCGGTATCCGTTCGCTTGCAGATAGCGCGCCACGCCCCAGCTTGGCCTTGTCTCGTTGGGGGAAAGGCCGACGATGGCGATCACCCTGCTGTTGCGTGCGATGCGGGCAATATCTTCATCATCTTCGAAATCGATGTCCATGAGAGGCCTCCCCTCCTCCTCCAAAAGTTGTAGGCACCCTTGCACAGAAAAGGCGCCCGGTCCAGATTTCTGGCCGGGCGCAAGTCGCGGAACGAGGGACAGTGATCTGAACATGACGGTTCCGAGGTCATGTTCCAAATGGTAAATGGGCAACAGGCAGAAAAGTTCCAGATTTATCGCGAATTCGTGATTGAAACCCTGAAAGCCCTTCAGCGATTCCAGATCTTGCTGGCCCGTGCCAGGATCTCCTGCGGAATCCGGCGCAACTCGCGCGCCGAGCGGTCCGAGCTTACAAGATAAAGCTGGTTTCCGATCACGACGAAATGGCGTGGGTCGCCCGGAACGCGCCGCCCTTCGGCCAGGGCCACGGGGCAAAA